>JAFDGP010000145.1 GCA_019309245.1 Deltaproteobacteria bacterium
CCAGAGCACTGAACTGGTCAGGATGCTGGATGCCATTTCTACGAACCTGACAAGCTTTTTCAGAGAGGAAAGGCACTTCGAGTTTTTGACAAATAAGGTGTTTCCGTCCTGGACGGCCCGGTCTGGACACGGAGAAAAGATCCGGCTGTGGAGTGCAGGCTGTTCCAGCGGTGAGGAGCCGTATTCGTTGGCCATTTGTATGATGGATTATTTCTCGGGTGGCCTGCCGGCGGACACGAAGATCCTGGCCACGGATCTTTCCACCAAGGTGCTCAACCGTGCCCAAAGCGGGGTCTACAATGCCGAACGGATCAAAAAGATACCGAAATCCACGCTCAGAAAATATTTCCAAAAGGGAGTCGGGAGCCAGGCGGGTGAATTCAGGGTCAAGGAGTGCATCCGAGAGATGATCGTGTTTAGACGCCTTAATCTCATGGATCCTTTTCCCTTTAAGCTCCGTTTTAGTCTGATTTGTTGTCGCAATGTGATGATCTATTTCGACAAGATGACGCAGGGGCGGCTGGTCAACAAGTTCTACGATTGTCTGGAAAGCGGCGGGTATCTGTTTATAGGCCACTCAGAGAGCCTGACAGGCATTGACCACCGTTTCAAGTATATACAGCCGGCAGTCTATTATAAACCGTGATCAGCAACAGGAGGCGAGGCCATGTCTGTGGACTATGAAATGAAGATTCTGTTGGTTGAAGATTCCGATACGACCCTGAAGATGGAGGTAAAAATCCTCAACCAATTGGGGTTCAATAGCATTGTGGAAGCCGAAGACGGAAACGCGGCGATCCGAAAACTTGGTCACCACGACGACATCCGGCTGATCATTAGCGACTGGAACATGCCCGACATGGGCGGCTATGATCTGTTGTTGTGGATGCGCGATCAGCAAAGATGGAAAGACCTTCCCTTTATTATGGCTACGGCCCAAGCTGAAAAGAGACAGACCCGCAAGGCGGTCGAGGCGGGCGTGAACGGATTTATTACCAAGCCGTTTTCACCTTTGGAGCTCAAGGGCCTGATCGAAGAGGTTTTTGGAGAAAAGCCCGCTGAAGATCCCGCGGAGTCGAAAAGCCCGCGCAAGGCTTCCTCCGGCAAGTTGTACCTTAGGGTTGCCCACATTCAAATTACCGACCATCTGATCCTGGGAATATTAAAACACAGAATTGCGGAAAAAACGGTCAACCCCGAGCACTTTGAACTGGAGACCCAATGCATGTCCAGCTGGAATCCGGTTCAAAGAGCGCTGGAGACCGGCACCATCGACGCCGCCTTTGTGCTGGCCCCGATCGCCATGGATCTTTTCAGTGTGGGGGTGCCTATCAAGCTGGTGCTTTTTGCCCATAAGAACGGCAGCATCTGCATTGCCAACCGGCAGGGCGCAGAAAGCGGCTCTTTGCAGGAATTCTTTAAAGACAAGGTGTTTTTTCTCCCGCACATGCTCTCGGTTCACCACATGCTATCCACCATGTTTTTGCGGGGGCTTGGACTAAGACCTGGGGTGGCCGGCCAAATGGATGTGGATGTCTTTTTTGAAGTCGTCGCCCCCATCAAGATGACCGAGTTCCTGGCTGAAGGCCCGGAGGCATCCGGCTATACGGTGGCCGAGCCCCTGGGTACTAAGGCCATCGCGTCACAAATCGGCCATCTCATGTTTCATTCCGGTGAGCTTTGGCAAAACCACCCGTGTTGTGTGGTGGCGGTGCGCGATGAGCTGATTCGGCAATACCCTGAAGCTGTGCAGGAATTGGTCACTATGCTCGTGGAGTGCGGACAGTTTATTGCCAAATATCCCGACAAGGCAGCTTACATCGCCGTTGAGTTTCTGGACCCGAGAAAAAATCTGAACCTGCAAGTTCCCGTCCTAAAAAAGGTGCTCTCAGAACCAGCAGGCATCAAGACCGATGACCTGTTTCCGGTCATCGAGGACCTGGAAAGGATCCAACGATACATGGTCGAGCACATGGGGATCGGGTCCCTGATTGATCTGGAAAGATTTGTGGACACGCGATTTGCTCAACGGGCCTGCGATAAAACACATTCCCGGCAACGGTCATCCAAGATGCACAATTTGTCCCGGGTGGTTTCAAGGATCGTCAAGCGTCTTGATAAGGAACGTGAAACCACCTCGAGAAAGGGAGGAAGGCACCTTATTTTCGGTCTGGGCAATCAAAAGTACGGGATCGACATTGTTTCAGTCAAAGAAATCATCGGCATGATGCCCATTCGAAGTGTGCCTCAGACACCTCCGTTCATGAAGGGTGTGATCAACCTGCGCGGCAAGGTGATTCCTGTGGTCGATTTGCGGGTCAAGCTGGGTCTGGAGGAACTGGATTACACCGACCAGACCTGCATTATTATTGCGGAGATTAAGGAAAAGCACGCCACTGCCCAGGTGGGCGTAGTGGTTGATTCGGTTTCAGAGGTTCTGAGCCTAAAGGCCGAAGATATTGAAGAGCCCCTGCTCCTGGGGCTTCGCTCGAGGGCTCACGTGGTCGCTGGCATAGCAAAAACGGATATAGGGACATGGGTTCTGCTGGATACAAATCGCTTGCTTGGGGGACAGGCCGTTAAGTAAAAGGAGCGCAATTTGAATACGCAAGACATGCAGAAGGCCCTGGATGAGGCTGTGCAGGACGTGTTTGAAACCATGTTTTTCATGTTCCCGGAGCCCCTAGGAAAAGACGATACGGCCCCTTGGGTCTCGGAACTCATTTTCCTGGCCCGGGTCGGTCTGAAAAACACGCCGCACGCGGTTGTGCTGCACGCCTCCGAGACACTGGCCCACCACATGGCCGCCGCTATTATCGGCACCGATCGCCCCATCCCCGAGGCCGAAGTGCTCGATGTGCTCAAAGAAGCCGTCAATATGGTCGGCGGCTGTTTGGTAACATTCTTAAACCTACACAAACAAGTCAGCCTCGATGTTCCACAGGCTGAAAGGCTGGACTCATCGCCCCTCCTGAAATCAGCAACAGTCTATGATGTCGACGGCGAGTTGCTGTGCTCTGGCATCGTGGTAGGATAAGGATCAAACACAAGAACCGAGTTTCAAACAATGCTTTTTGTTTCAAAACACACCCACGCCTGTTTATCCCGCTAGTGGATGGTGGTCTTGTTGCCGGCATCGCGTTGCATCAGCTCCAAGGTTCCCCTGACATTGTCTTTGACTTCTTGGGCTGTTTTTCGAAGCTGATGCAGTTTCCTGGAAAAATTTTCAAAGGCCTGCCGGAAGGCCTCAAGGTCGAAGCTGATTTCGTTAAGCATCTTTTCCCGTTCGAGATAGTCCTTATAAGCCTCGAAGATCTGGCGGGTTACGGGCGAAAGTCGCCCAACGACCATGTCCAGCTCCCACTGCCGGGTGTGCCCTGTGCGTATACAGCGGCAATCCGTAATGGTGCCGTTCAGCACAAAGGATGTGACAAGAATCCCCTTGGGCAGTCCAACCTCCACATTGATTTCTGAGCCGACCGGCCTGGGGGTGTCCGTGCGCAATGTAACCGAATTCTCTGTAAACCGGATCATCTCTGTAGCCATAAGTGTTGCCGCCCTTCTTCTTAACTGATTGTTATCCAACAGTGTAGCAACGTTGGTGCCAAAGGTGGGCGCGCAAAATTATGTCTATTATTTCAGCTGGTTATATTGTGTGTCGGAGCGTTGCAAGCGGGGCCTTATGCGTCATTTAAGAAAAAAGTTTCCATTTTTGGGAAAGGAAAAGTTCTCTGGCCGGAAAAAAAATATCCTTTAAATCCGATCAACCCGCATCCAGGCGATTTTTTCCATGGTCTGCTCGTCCAGGGCGTCCACCACGTCTTTGAGCTGAAACGTACAGCTGCAGGCCCTGCAGCGAAAAACGATTTCGCGTCAACTTCTGACAAGCGCCAAGGGACCGCTACATGCAATGCATGCCACGTTTGTCTCGAATGCCGCCCTGTGGGTATCTCTGAAATGACCCATAAAAATTATGATATCAATAATCGGGATTTTTGCAATACCCAAGAAGTGGCCCGGATCCACCGGTTGCGGAGTTTGCCGGAGGATTTGGGGTGGGCGCGAGGAAGTCCCTTGGTAAGTTAAAACCGTCCTGCGGGCGCTTTAAACGGCCGTTACTGTCCCTTGCAGGGCCTTGGATAGAAGGATTTGGCACGATTCCTGCTAGTTACCAAATTGTGTCGGTCGCGTGCTGTTCGGCATATCGCCTTTCGGCAAAACGACCTGACCGCCGGGCGGCCGAGCGCGCAAAATGTTGCCTTGTAAGCGAGAGCAACGAGTTTTGCAAAGGTCTCATTGCCGGTGACGGATAACGGGAGCGTTTTTATGGTCGACGACGGCGTTACCAGGGTTCTGCTTGCTCAAGGGCGTGAAGTCGCCCACCAGGGCCTTGAAAAAGCATTAAGCCAGTGGGGATACGAGGTTCTCATTGCCCGGAATGCGGAGCGGGTCTTGGAACAGTTGCAGCAACCCGCGGCCCTGCAGCTGGCGATAGTAGATTGGGTGATGCCCGGAATGGACGCTGCGGAGTTTTGTCGACGCCTTCGAAAAAAAAAGACTCTTAACCCCGCCTATGTGATTCTGCTGGCCGATGGGCGGCAAAAAGCCGATGTGGTTACAGGACTCGAGGCCGGCGCGGACGACTTCCTGACCGCCCCCTATGATGAGCGTGAATTGCGCGCCAGGCTCGATGTGGGGCGCCGTACCGTGCGGTTGCGCAATGTCTTAGTCGACGCGCTCAGGCAGCAGCAAAACGGTGAAACAGGACAACCGGTTGAATCAGCGCCGCCATCGGACGACGGGACCGACCGGACCGAAAACGGGACGAGCGCCAATATCCTCGATGAAATCGTTTTTGTTTTTAAGCGTGGCGAGATCAGCCTGCCCTCTCCGCCCCAGATCGGCATGAAGTTTAAAGAGATGATGAACAGCGGTGCCAACCTGCAACAGATCGCTCAAGTACTCAAACAGGACGCGGCCGTGTCCTCCAAACTGATCAGCATTTCAAACTCCGCTTTTTATCGAGGCGTTGCCGACAACAAGACCTTGGAACAGGCGGTAGGTCGATTGGGCCTGGCTACGACAAAGCAGTACGTGGAGGCCATCGCAAATCGGTCTCTTTACTACACACGCAACAATAACCTCAAAGATATTATTGAAAGACTCTGGGCCCATTCCCTGGCCTGCGCATATGCTTCCCAGATTTTGACCCAGATTCTCAAGTTCAAGTTTACCGAAGATCCGTTTACGCTTGGGCTGTTGCATGATATCGGCAGATTGGTTCTGCTTCAAGCGGTCGGGGAGTTGCAATTGAAAAAGAAGATCGGAGAAAACATTGAAAAGGATGAGTTGTTTGATACCATGGACAAAAATCACAATAAATTCGGCGCCGCACTGCTAAAAAAATGGAAGTTTTCCAATGATTATGTCCGCATTGCTACATTTCACGACCAAATAGACGAGGCGGATTTCGTCTCAAGTGACCTGCTTATCGTCCATTTTGCAAACCTTCTTGTCAAATCAATGGGCTACAATTTGTATGCAGACGGCCAGGCGGCTGATGAGGTTGTCCTGGAAGATACCCGGTCCTTTCGATTGCTTAAGTTGGATAGTTCGGTTGTCGCTACGGCCAAGGAGCGCACAAAAAACCACCTCGAAGAACTGAAGAACTATTTCACTTAATTTCCATCCAACCCGGCGCAACGCAAGTGAGCACCAGAGACTTCGATCTGCCTGCGGGAGGAGATCAGTAGACCGGCCACACGCTCGGCGGTGTTTGGAAGAGCGGCTTGCAGACCCGAGAGAAAAAGCGTTAAGAGGTCTTGCCACAGCAACTTCCCGGCCCGGCACAACCGGCGTGGCCGGGGCTGGATCCGCAGCACGTGGTATCTCCCGGTCCCGGCAGGGTGTTTTTTGTGGGACCGGACAATCCCGAGTGGGCGGAAAGAAGTTTCTTCAGCCTTGAGCTTCCACACGATGTGCAACTCGGATTGTCTGAATCTGCGGTGATGAGTATCTCATTGATCTTGCCACATTCCAGACACAAGAAATCGAAGATGGGCATAACAGTGCCTCCCCGCATTTTTTCTTAACCCCGCGGTGCCGGTTTCCCTCTGAGGACACCCTTGGTAAGGTCGGGATCTGCCGGAACGCACTATGGGGTTTCAAGTATATACTCAAAACATACCATAAAACGTCTTTTTGGGGTTGTCAATACAGGTGGCGACCCCAAATCCACCGCCAAAAAAACGAAGATAAAAATGGATCTGCCCACGCTGAAGCCAAGTGAAGGGTTTCAACCAGCGTTTTTGTTCAACACGCTGCAATCATGCCATAAGAGTCCGATCTTCGTTTTTTTGGCGGTGGATGCGGCAAATCACCGCAAACCGCCGTAGCCCCCTGAGTTCAAACCGTGCGTGCATTCAG
>JAFDGP010000146.1 GCA_019309245.1 Deltaproteobacteria bacterium
AGGCTTTTCCGTGAAATTCCAGGGCCGTGTGATATGCGAGAACCGCGTCCGCCGTCATCTTGGCCGCCACGAGATAAGGATCTACCAGGCTTGATGCCGGATCGCCGCCCAATGGAACTGTCGCATATAGCCCACGACGCACAGGTATTATCCGTCTCTGTTTGCGGTAGTAGGTCATGAGCGACTTGCGGGTGTTTGGGTTTCCGGACCCCTGTCTGCCGGACAGGCAGGCTCTGGCAGATAGGAAGCGGTCCAGTTCGTCCACCGTGAACACGGCGTGCTGCGACAGGAATTCATTCAGCTTCATTGGTTGACTCATTGACACATCTCCGACATAGCACTAATAATATTAGCTCTATTTCGGACGTATGTCAAGTTAACTCCAGAATATTTTGACGAAAAGGCGAGATAGGGTTGAAATAATTATACCTTTCTCGACCATGTGTCATGTGTTTTGCACCATCACCGCGTTTGATATGCAAACGGGAATCCGGCTTCGCTCTGGCGAGCTACGCCGGGACAAGTCCGCCGTCGCTTAAAAAGCTATGGCGGGACAAGTCGAACTCACGCCTGTCTACCGAAGCCTCGGCGCAGGCAGGTCCATTCTCTGTTTGGGGAAAATGTAGATGCGCCGTCGCCCTGACAGGCTATGGCGCCATAAAGAACGGGAACTGGCGTTTATCTGTTTTTCCCATGCTTATATTTTGGTCAATGCCGTGATCCTAAAATAAGAAAGACTATTATTTTAGGTTACGCGGCTTGACTCCTGGCGTATCTTTTGTTATTTTAATACAGGTCATTAATCTAAAATAACGAGACAGCTTGTTTTAGAATACGAAAGAACAATGAAACGTGAACTCCAGGGGCATTACGTAACCATATCAACGGCGGGCGAGGAGGCGCGGGCCTTTGTCCCAGCTCCGTTGCCTCCGAAACCACCCATTGAGTGGACACCGGAGCTGCGGGGCAAGTTCGACCAGGCATTGTTGGCTCTCGGGCGGTTGGACAGTATTTCCACTTTTCTGCCTGATATTTCCCTGTTCCTATATATGTATGTTCGCAAGGAGGCGGTACTTTCCTCCATGATCGAGGGAACGCAGTCATCCCTCTCTGATCTTCTTCTTTTTGAACTGGACATGGATCCGGCTACGTCAGGCAGCTCCGCCGCGACAAGGCCCGGTGTGCCGATGGAGGATGTCCGGGAGGTGAGCAACTATGTGGCCGCTCTGGACCATGGACTAAAGCGCCTGGCTGAGGGGTTTCCGCTCTCCCTGCGTCTGATAAAGGAGATGCACTCCATACTGCTTGCCAGGGGACGGGGCAGCAACCAGACGCCGGGGGAATTCCGCAGAACCCAGAACTGGATCGGTGGCACCCGGCCCGGCAACGCGGTGTTTGTTCCCCCACCGGCTGACCAGGTTATGAAGTGCATGGGCAAACTGGAGTTGCTCCTGCATGACCAGCCGAAACCGACCCCTGCGCTCTTTAAGGCTGCTCTGGCCCATGTGCAGTTCGAGACCATCCATCCGTTTCTGGACGGCAACGGCCGTCTTGGTCGTCTGCTGATCACGCTGATCTTGTGCGAGCAAAAAGTGCTCCGGGAGCCCATGCTCTACCTAAGCCTCTATTTCAAAACACACCGCCGGTATTACTACGAGCTGCTCGACAATGTGCGTCTGACTGGTGACTGGGAAGCCTGGCTCGATTTCTTTGCAGAAGCGGTTATTGTCACCGCCACCCAGGCGGTGGACACGGCCCGGCAACTTGTCAATCTGGTTAATAATGATCGTGATAAAATCAGCGGCCTTGGCCGGGCTGCGCCATCCGCCCTGCAGATTCATCGGGCCTTGATGGAACGCCCCATAACAACCGCCGGGTGGTTGGTGAAAAAAACGGGCATCACTCCGGCAACGGTCAACAAGTCCCTCACCCATCTGGAACGCCTGGGCATTGTCCGGGAACTGACATCCCGCAAGCGTAACCGGCTTTTCAGCTATCCCGGATATGTGGACATCATGAACCAGGGAACGGAACTGCTTGCCCTGCCCGCACGGACATGATATTTGAAATCAGGCGTTCAAGGAGTGCATGCCGGACCCGCTTTCGGCCGGGAAAACTCGGTGTGATTCTTCGGCACGGCGAAGCCGCCCGCCCATGTTTGGGACACCAGCCGGTCGGGAAAACAGGGGGTGCCTGATGGATTTCAAAAAGCACATCATAAGGGCCTGGGAGGCGACCCTACAACACATCGTATCGCTGGTTCTAATGACCCTGGTGATGGCGTCGGTGGGGGCGTTGACGTTGGGGATCTTAGCCCCGGTGATGATGGCGGGCTATATGCAGTCCATCTTGCAGATGATCAGGCAGGGCCGAGAGCCGAGGATTCAAGACCTGTTTTCAGAAATGAGATTGTTTCTCCCCTTGCTGGGCTTTGGGGTTGTGGTGTTTCTGGCCGCCATGATCGGTTTTAAGCTCCTGGTCGTGCCCGGATTCCTTGTGATCCTGGCGGTGTCGTTTTGCTGCCTGTACATGCTGCCGCTCATGACGGACAAAGGCCTCGGACTGGTTGACGCTATCAAGCAAAGCTATGTCATGGCCGTACGGGACAATGTGGCCGAACACGTGGTCGTGGCCATCTTGTTTCTGGCAATTTCAGGAATCGGCGGCTCCTTTCTGATCGGATTTCTTTTCACCCAACCTCTGGCCACCACGTTCCTCATGTCTGTCTATGATGAAAAGACGGTCGGACCTTTTCCGGTCTCACCCTAGCGGTCTTTCATGGGGACATAGTCCTGCTTTTGCGGTCCGACATAGATCTGACGCGGGCGGCTGATCTTCCAGTCAGGGTCCTCAAAGCTTTCCTTCCACTGGCTGATCCAGCCGGGCAACCGGCCGATGGCAAACATTACTGTAAACATATTCAGAGGAATGCCCAGGGCCCTGAGCAGGATGCCACTGTAAAAGTCGATGTTGGGATACAAGTTGTGGTCAATGAAATAAGGATCTTTCAGGGCCACTTCTTCCAACCGCTGAGCGATCTCCAGCAACGGATCCTTGCGGGTGATTTTTCCAAGGATGCGGTGGCAGACCTCCTTCATGATGCGACCCCTCGGATCATACGTTTTATAGACCCGATGGCCGAACCCCATGAGTCGAAACGGGTCGTTTCGGTCTCTTGCCCGTGCGAGGAACGGTTCCAGATCACCGCCGGCCTCGTGAATCTGATTGAGCATTTCCACAACCGCCTGGTTTGCTCCACCGTGAAGCGGCCCCCACAGGGCACAGATCCCGGCCGAGATGGCAGCATACAGATTGACCCGGGCACTGCCCACAAGGCGCACGGCGGATGTTGAGCAGTTCTGCTCGTGATCCGCATGAAGAATCCAGAAGATGTTCAGGGCCGTTACCGCCTCCTCGTCAATGATATAGGGCCTGACCGGGGAATCGAACATCATGTTCAAAAAATTGGCCGCATAGGTCAGGTCGTGCCGGGGCAACACCACGCGGTGTCCCCGAAAGATCTTGTACGACATCGCGGCCATGGTACGCACCTTGGAAAGAAGCCGGGTCACGGTAATGTTGATCTCCTCTTCCTGGGACCGCTCGGGGATCTTGGGATAAAAGGCCCTGAGCGCGTTGACCATGGAAGAAAGGATCCCCATGGGGTGGGCCGATCTGGGGTAGTGTTCAAAAAAGGCCCGCATGTCCTCATGGACCATGGAGTGATCGTTCAACAGCACGGAAAACTGGTTGAGCTGTTCCTGCGTGGGCAGCCGGCCGTTAATGAGCAGGTAGGTGGTCTCTACAAAGGTAGAGTGTTCGGCAAGCTGTTCTACCGGAATGCCTCGATAGCGAAGGACGCCCCGCTCCCCGTCAACAAAGGTAATCGCACTCCGGCAGTTCGCCGTGTTCACAAAGCCCGGATCCAGGGTCACCAAACCCGTCTGTCGCCGCAGCCGGGATATGTCGATGGCCCGCTCTCCTTCAGAGCCCACCACGATGGGGAGCTCAAAGGTCTTGCCGTCTACGGTCAGTCTCGCGGTTTCACTCATGGAAATCCCCTCTTGGACGTCATGTTACTGATAAGACATTAGCACCTGATACGAAGGCCTGGTCCTTGGACTCATTTATGAAAGAAACTCTGAAATGAGAGGCCTTCATTCCCAACCCAGGCGAGCCGGAGCCAAAAAAGAAAAAATCTATCACGTGATGTTTTCAAGACGTCAAGCCGCAAAACACGTGCTGTTCTCAAGCCCGAAGGGCGCAAAGGAAGAAAACACGAAAGCCTGAATGTTTTTTTATTTCGTGCTTTCAATCTTTCGCGTTTTCGTGATTATCTTTCAAAGTTTCGCCGCAAAAACCGCGTATTGTTCTCAATGCGTAAGCCGCAATTTGAATTGAGTTTCTTAAGAGGGTTAATGATACAATCGGTGATCCACGCCGTGTTTTTTTGCCTTGTAGGCAAATTTCCGTTCCGTGGTCTTGAGTAGCCGGGCGGCCTTGGCCATGTTGCCGCGTGTGGTCTTGAGGGCATCAATAATGATCTCGCGTTCCAGATTGGCCACGGCGTCTTCCAGGGACTTCGCCGGAAGGGTGTCGGATTCTTCCGCAGTTTGTACGGTCGGGGGTAGATGATAGCTGTGGATCACGCCCTCGTCACACAAGAGCACGGCGCGTTCGATGCAGTTTTCCAGCTCCCGGACGTTTCCCGGCCAGTGATACTGCATGAGCATGTCGATTGCCGGCGTTGAGAATCTGCGAATGTCCTTGCGATTCTCTTTGGCGTATTTTTCCAGGAAGTGGTCGGCTAAAAGCAGGATGTCCGTCTTGCGTTCCCGCAACGGCGGCATGTAGATGGGAAACACGTTGAGCCTGTAATAAAGGTCACTCCTGAATGTCGCTTGCTCCACGGCCTGCTCCAGGTTCTTGTTCGTTGCAGCAATGATCCGCACATCACTCTTGATCGTGCGGTACCCTCCCACACGCTCAAACTCCTTTTCCTGAAGCACCCGAAGAAGTTTTACCTGAACCTCGGGGCTCACAGAGCCAATCTCATCCAAAAAGATGGTTCCCTTGTCGGCCAATTCGAATTTGCCCTGCTTTTGCCTGATCGCGCCGGTAAACGCCCCCTTTTCATGTCCGAACAGCTCACTTTCAATCAAATTCGACGGCAGCGCCGCACAGTTCACCTTCACAAAGGGCTGGTTCACCCGAAGGCTGTTGTAGTGAATCGCGTTGGCCGTCAGCTCCTTTCCCGTACCGCTCTCACCGCGAATCAGCACCGTGGCATTGCTCTTTGATACCTGGGAGATCATCTGAAAGACCTCCCGCATCTTATTGCTGTTCCCAATGATATTATTGATGCGAAACCGGTTGGACAATTCCTTTCGAAGCCGGCGGTTTTCCTCACGGAGCCGCTCTTTTTCCAGTTGAATCGTCTCCAGGTTAACCACATGCTGAGCAATCATGGTAGCAATGATGGAAAGCAACCGTTTACCGTCCTGAAGCCGATATGACGGGTCATAGGGCCGATCCACGCTCAGGGCACCGATCACTTCACCCCCCTTTTTCACCGGCACACAAATAAAGGAAAGCTCTTTGTCCGAAACCGCTTTTCTGGTGGCGGTCCGGTTCAGAAAAAGGGGCTCCTCGCTGATATTCGGCACCAGCAAGGCCTTGCCGCTCTGTATCACACGGCCGGTAATGCCCTCCCCGGGTTTGTATTTGCCTCTTTCCATGGCCGCCTTCGTCAGGCCATGGGCCACCTCGATCTGAATCTCATTTCGAAAAGGGTTCAAAATGGTGACCGTCCCCCGGACCATATCCAGAGTTTGTGCAAGGATATCCAGGACCTTGTAGAGAGATTTCTTCAGGTCCAGGCTTACGGTTAACGCCTTGCTTATTTCATAGAGGAGAGTAACTTCTTCGATTTTTTTCATGGGATCCGGTTCTATGTGCCGCTAAATCTCTCCAGCACCTGCCGGTGGCCAGCCTTAATTCCCAGCATATCCGGGTCCAGGCCCATGGCAAATCCCAGCAATTGAGGATAAACAATGGACAAAACGCCGTTTTCTAAAGCCCCCAGTCCGGTATCATCACGCCGGAACCGCTCAAACTGCAGTTGGCAAAACGGGCATGCCGTCGTGATCGCATGCGCTTCGGCCCGACCGGCAGCGGCCAATTTTTTTCCCGCCAGGGTCATGGAAAGCGTTTCGTTAACGGGATAGACCGGCCCGCCGCAACACGCGAGCTTTTCAGGCCAATCCATGCTTTCTGCGCCCGTGGTCGCCACCAGGTCGTCAAACAGCACCGGCGCCACCGGATCGTCAAAGCCTGTAATCTCACTGGGACGCAGCGCATGACACCCGTAGTGCGCGGCCACCCTGAACGCCGCATAGGGCCTGATGATGTGCGCCTTAACG
>JAFDGP010000147.1 GCA_019309245.1 Deltaproteobacteria bacterium
GCATAAGGACAAAAAAGGTCATCAACAGGGTGGACATGTCGGCAAAGGTCGCCATCCATGGTGGGGCGCCTTTTTTGGGTTTATCTTTTGAAGCCATGTTAAACGCTATTTAGACGTCTTAGCAGGCAGGATGGCCGCCCTCTCACGCGACGGCAGTACTCCCAAAAGACGCTCCTGCAAAAGGCGCGGATTTTCATTTTCGGAAATCGAGACCAGGGCCTCGATGATCAAATTGTCATTCAGAATCTCTCTTTTGGTCCGCTGCTCCAACTTGGTTGCAGCGGGCAATAACAAAAAGTTGGCCCACATCGCGCCGTAAAAAGTCGTCAAAAGGGCCACGGCCATGGCCGGCCCGATGGAAGAGGGATCATCGAGTTGAAGAAGCATAATCACCAGTCCGATCAGGGTTCCGATCATGCCCCATGCCGGTGCGAGTTCCCCCATTTTTTCCAGGATCAGTTGGCTTTCTCCGTGCCGTTCTTCGATTGTATCGCGTTCCAGCTCCATGATCTTTTTGACGGCCGGCCCCTTGGTCCCGTCGGCCACCAGCGCCAGACCCTTTTTTAGAAATTCGTTGCTCGTCTCATATTTTTCCAGGGCCAGAGGGCCTTCTTTTCGGGCGAGGGCTGAGATCTGAATCATGTCTTTTAGGGTTTGGACCAGATCAATACGGTGGACGGTAAAGATCTTAACTGAAATCTTAAATGCACCCAGTACACTCGATAACGGAAAAGAATTGAGCGTCGCCGCCACGGTGCCCCCGAAGACAATCAAAATACTGGAGCCATCAATAAAGTTTGAGATGCTCGCCTTGAGAAGAATCGAAGAAAGGACCAGTCCAGTCCCGACAATCACCCCGATCAGTGTTGCGATATCCATAAGAATGTCACCCCTATCTGTCTTTGAGAAGGTCCTTTAAATCCACAACCGCCTCTCGGGTTGAAGGGCTCTCCGACAGCCCACTATTGTCCCCCTTCCTTGCAAGTGTCCTTGAGGAATCGCCCCGTATAGGCTCCATACCGCGCTTTGCGCCCGCCCTGAGACGTCGGTAGAGTTTGAGATCATCATCTGTATAGAGTTTTGTGTCTTTTCCCGATGAAATCACCACAAAGCTATACTTCGGCCCCTGTGAATATTCGATCATCAGGGGTTTTCCCCAGGCGTCATTCATTGTATAGGGCACCGTGACATTGCCGTCCGGATGGCGCTCACGGCCTTGACGAATAATCCGATTCTTGACCTCGAACATACGCTTCAGGGTCCAGGATTCCAGGGCGGAACCAATGCTGATTCCCTCCTTGGACAGGGCGGCATCCGCCTCTGTGAACACCTTGGTATCTTTAAAGTCAATCAGCCGATCAAATTCACGAAGGGCATCCAATACGCGGCCTTCGTGCTGCAACGACTTGGCCTTTTTGTAGATCGCCAGGGCGGCGTCTTCGGTGGAAGACTTTCCGCACCCCTGGAGCCCGACGAGAACAGCCATGGCTGCCGCTATCCAAACACACTGTAAAGCTTGAGACTTCATTTTTCCTCCCGGTATTCAAGCCTTCCACGCTCACATGAAACTCGGCGTTTTTTTCGGAAATCATGTTGGTTATAAAATATTGGGGTTTATTGCCCTATGGTTTATCCATCGGCCGTCGCCAAAAAAAGTTTACCCCTTTGCCCACTCATTTCAACGGTCAGCATTAATCGGCGACAGCACACGGGAAATCCCCTTCGCTCGCCTTTCGTTAAAGGAAAAAAGAGCAAAGAAAAAGAGCATCATTTCACCATGGTTTGTCATCCCCTAACAAGGCTGGACAATCCTGGTGGTGTTGAATAAAATCTTCTCGTCGTCATGAAAACAGACCATAAGAAAACCCGGAATTCCTTGAGGAACTCTCGAAAGCACCGGACCTGAAACCCATCATGAGTCCAATTCACTCCCAAACAAAGCCCTTGCGGCTGGCTTTTTTTATCACGCCTCACGGATTCGGCCACGCAGCTCGGGCTTCAAGTCTGATCGAGGCATTGCACAAAATCCGGCCTGAGTTCCATTTCGAAATCTTTACCACCGTACCTCGCTGGTTTTTCACGGATTCCCTTTCCGCCCGCTTTTCTTATCACTCTCTGTTGACCGATATCGGCATGATCCAACAAGGTCCGTTAAGAGAAGATGTCTCTAAAACCATTGAGTCCCTGGATGGTTTTTACCCTTTTTCTCCCGAACTGCTGGGACATGTGGCTCGAAAACTCACGAGGCTCAGGTGCCGCATAGTCTTGTGCGATATTGCAGCCCTGGGCATTGCAATCGCCAAAAAAGCAGGGATTCCGTCCGTACTGATGGAAAACTTTACCTGGGATTGGATTTATGAAGGCTATGTGGCGTGTAACAAACACATCGCCAAGCACATCGACTATCTGAAACATCTTTTCAACAGCGTCGACCACCATATCCAAACAGAGCCGGTATGCAGCCCACAAAACGTGGACCTGTTAACACCGCCCATGTCCCGTGCCCCCAGGACGTCGCGAGAACGCATTCGAAGCGCACTCAACATCCGTGATGACGAAAAGGTGGTGCTGGTCACCATGGGAGGCATCCAGGGCGGGGTTGACGATCTTGAAATATTGCACGGCCGGTCGGACGTGCGCTTTATTGTGCCAGGTACAAGCTCAAAGAGGCAGGTTCGTGACAACATGATAGTGTTGCCCCATCACAGCGGTTTTTTCCATCCGGACCTGGTCAACGCCTCTGACGCGGTGATCGGAAAATTGGGTTACAGCACCCTGGCGGAAGCCTATCATGCCGGGCTGCCCTTTGGATACGTTTCACGGCGCCGATTCCGGGAATCGGAGGTCCTTGCGCGATTTGTCGAACGGAATATGAAAGGTCTTGCCATCAATGAAGAGGATTTTCTTGCCGGGCGGTGGATGCCCCAGGTTCCCCACCTGCTGGAATTTCCACGACGGCATACGCCGGTGCCAAACGGCTCAAAGGATGTGGCCGGGTACATCTCAAAGCTGCTTTAATCCCAGAGTTTCTTTTATAAATAAGTTTAAGGTTGAGGCCTTGGTATCAGGTACCAACGTTGCATAACCAACATGGCGATTTTTTCGTTGACTACCACCCATGCATTGCCTAGTTTTCTGAAAACTCAGTGGAGACATTTTTTGGGGGTATGCTATGGCGGCATTATTCGACGGCATCGATATCAACGGCATGGCCTTGAAGAATCGGGCCGTGCGTTCAGCCACGTGGACGGGTATGGCAGAGGCCGATGGTCAGTACTCAACTCGACTGATTAAGCTGCTCACGGACCTTGCCTCCGGTGAGGTAGGCTTGATCATCACAGGCTTCGCATACGTTCTTCCGAACGGCAAGGCCCTGTCCGGACAAGCGGGCATCCATAGCGATGCCATGATACCGAGGCTCAAACAACTCACCGAAAAGATTCACAACGCCGCCGGCAAGATCTGTATGCAGATTGCCCATGCGGGCACTCAGACCATGCTCCGCCCGAAAAACGACCGGCCGATATGGGGTCCGTCGCCGGTTTACAACAAGGTCTTCAAAAGCACCCCGAAGCCCATGACACAAGCTGAGATCAAACAAACAGTCCGTGCCTTTGCCCTCGCGGCCGGGCGGGTCAAACAAGCCGGTTTCGATGCCGTCCAGATCCACGCCGCACATGGATACCTGATCGGTCAGTTTCTTTCTCCTGCGACAAACCGACGTACGGACAAGTTCGGCGGTTCGCTGGAAAATCGGACCAGGTTTCTCTTTCAGATCACCAGAGCGGTTCGGAAGGCGGTGGGAAAGGACTACCCGGTCCTGGTGAAGCTCAACGCCAAGGACTTTGTCCGGGCAGGGCTGACCCTGGCGGACGGCTTGTCCGTGGCAAAAGGCCTGGATGCCCTCGGTGTGGATGCCATCGAGGTCAGCGGCGGCGTTCCCGCCGCAGGTCCGATGGGACCCGCCCGCATGAAGATTCGCAAGGCCGATGACGAAGCCTATTTCGCAACCATGGCCAAGAAGATCAAGAAACAGGTATCTGCCCCCGTGATGGTGGTGGGCGGAATTCGTTCTTTCAAACGGATCGACACGATTCTCAGAGCTGGCCATGCCGATCTGGTTTCCATGTCGAGGCCCTTTATCCGGGAACCCGCTCTGATCAAGCGATGGAAGCAAGGCGATCGAAAAAAGGCGGCCTGTATTTCCTGCAACCAGTGTTTTTCGACAGGCCTCAGCCGCCGAGGCCTTCATTGCGCTGTAAAACGCCAAAAAGAAAAACGCAAGAAATAGGAAGGTGCGGCGGCGCCTCCGGGGGAAACCATGGGCCGGGAAAGAGTCGTATGTGAGTCCAAAGTTCAGATGGCGCAAGTCATGTTCCCGCCTGATGCCAACCAGGCCGGCAATGTTCATGGGGGAACCATTATGAAGATCATAGACACTGCGGCCGGCATTGCGGCCATGCGCCACTGCCGCACGAATGTGGTGACGGCCTCCATGGACCGACTGGATTTCTATGAGCCTGTCTTTATCGGAGAGTTGGTCATTGTACGGGCCTCCATCAACTACGTGGGGGGTACATCAATGGAGGTCGGTGTCCGCGTGGAGGCGGAAAATCTCTTGACCGGAGAGGTGCGACACACCAACTCGGCATATCTGACCATGGTTTCGCTGGACGACAACCGGCGGCCCACCAAGGCCCCTGGCATTGTGCCCCAGACCGATGACGAAAAGCGACGCTATAAGGAAGGAGAGGCGAGAGCGCAGCGGCGCAAAGCGTTGCGGAAAAAGGCACACAAGCCATAATCACGTCGGAGTCCGCGGGGCGTTCAACCACAACACCATGCTTAACCAAGTGATCAAAAATGTCCAGGTATGCATCCCGTTTATGATGCTTTGCGAAAAACACCTTCCGATGGTCATCCGGCACAGGATCAACCCGGAAATCGGCCTTGACGGGGATGTCATTGATACATGTTCTCCAAAGGCTCTCGCCGAAGTGGCGTCGGTTCTGCGACAAGAAGGCTTGGGCGTCACGCTGCACGGGCCGTTTTATGACTTGGTCCCGGGAGGCCTGGACAAGACCATGGTCAAAGCCACCCGGCGCAGGCTCCGCCAGACCTTTGATCTTATCCCCCTGTTTGAACCGAAATCGATCGTTTGCCACACCGGATTCGATCGAAAAAGATACCATGAGGTCCGGGATCAGTGGCTAGATACCTCGGTTCAGACCTGGTCACCTCTGGTCGACGACCTCGGGAACACACGGACTGTTCTGGTTCTGGAAAATGTGTATGAAAAGACCCCAACCATGCTTGAACGTCTTTTAAAGGCCCTGGATAGCGATCAGGCGGGATTTTGTTTTGACACGGGACACATGAACGCGTTTTCTGATACCGCCATGCAGGGCTGGTTGGAGTCCCTGGGTCCCTTTCTTAAGCAAATGCACCTGCACGACAACAATGGAATCTGGGATGACCATCTGGCCCTCGGCAACGGCAATATCGACTTTGACACCCTGTTCCGCCACATGGAACTCCGTGGCTTGCGGCCTATCATCACGCTGGAAGCCCATCAAGAAGACTGGGTTTGGGACAGTCTTAACACCCTGTCTCGGTCAGCCCCTTTTCTTCGTCTCATATCCCGTACCTGAATCCGTGCACAATCATCGGATCTGCCGGCGAGAATTGAAATGGTTTGATAACATGAGAGTCGCCACCGATATCGGAGGGACCTTTACCGACGTGGTCACCCTGGATGCATCCGGAATCCACGGCTGGAAAGTCCTTTCCACACCCAGCCATCCCGACCTCGCTGTTTGCGAGGTTATCACCGACCTGCCGCGGATATTATCCTTTTCGCACGGGACCACGGTGGCCACAAACGCGGTGTTGGAGCGTAAAGGCGCAAGGATTGCCCTGGTAACCACGGAAGGCTTTCGGGATCTTCTCTATATCGCCAGGCAGACTAGGCCCCGCCTCTATGACTTTGACTGCCACAGGCCTGTGCCTCTGGTTCCTCGGAGCCGGTGTTTTGAAATCCGAGAACGCATTGGG
Source organism: Deltaproteobacteria bacterium (assembly GCA_019309245.1). Taxonomy (GTDB): domain Bacteria; phylum Desulfobacterota; class Desulfobacteria; order Desulfobacterales. The sequence continues at coordinate 6,055 of JAFDGP010000147.1, forward strand.
CCGGATGGGGCCGTGATCCTTCCGCTCAGACCCGACGACCTCCATGCCCTGGTCACACACATCCTGGAAACAAGGGTGGAAGCTGTGGCGGTTTGCCTCTTGTTTTCGTACAAAAACCCGTCACATGAAATTCTCATTCAACAGGCTCTTGAGCGGCATGGCATCCCGGTGTCGAGATCTTCTGAGATCATCCCTGAATTTAGAGAATATGAAAGGGCGTCCACCACCACAATCAACGCCGCCGTGCAGCCTGTGGTGAGAGATTACCTGGAAAAAATCAGACAAGCCCTTCACTCGGCCGGTGGGCCGGTCGACTATGACGTCATGAAGTCCGCTGGTGGCTTACCTTGCTCCTGGGAAAAGAGATGCACAAATCCCATTTGACCACCTTTGATATGGGTGGGACGAGTGCGGACTTCGCCGCGATCGTGGACGGTGCCCCGCTGTGGACGGATGAGGCGGAAATAGACGGGCTGCCGGTACGCATCCCCGTCCTTGACATTACGACCGTCGGGGCTGGAGGGGGCTCGATCGCCTGGATTGATGAAGGGGGTGCCCTGCGGGTAGGCCCAAAAAGCGCGGGATCTGATCCAGGCCCCGCCTGCTATGACCGGGGTGGAACCCATCCCACGGTCACGGATGCCAATGTTTTTTGCGGGCTGTTGGATGCGGCTTCGCTTCAAAACTCAGGCCTTCCGCTTAGTCGCAAAAAAGCCGAATGCGCTCTCGGCCACTTGATGCATCAGGCAGATTTTACAATCCAGGAAGCAGCCCTGGGGATCCGGGCAGTGGTTAATGCCAACATGCTCAGGGGAATCCGAAAAGCCACTGTAGAAAAGGGAATCGATGTGAGGGATTCCGCGCTGGTCGCATTTGGGGGGGGCGGCCCCCTGCATGGTGCAGAACTGGCCAGTGCCCTGGGTATCCAAGAGGTCCTGGTTCCACGGATGGCGGGAATGTTTTCAGCGCTCGGGATTCTTCTTTCCGACGTCAGGCTGGATATTGGGGAGACTTTGTTACTTCCCTGGAACGCCGAGACCCGTGGGGAAATCGACGATCGACTGCGCCGCTTCCGTGAAAAGGCCCTGGCTGGCCTTAAGCGCCAGGGGTTGGACCGAAATAACGCTCTTTTTCTTCCCGCGTTGGATCTGAGATACGAAGGACAGAGCTTCCATCTGTGCGTCCCCTACGACGGCACAAACCGCGTCGCTGATGCGTTCCATAAAGCCTTCCGGAGTCGGTATGGATACCACATGAAAAATCAGCGCCCGCTGGAAGTGGTTTCGGTTCGTCTTGCAACCGTGGTAAGGCGTCAGGCCGTCACCTTGCCCAGGGTTCAAAAGACCTCTCCCGGCCAACCGATCGCATATCGAAAGATTCTTCTTGCCACAGGCACGGAACCGGCTCCGGTGTACCTGCGCGAGGCCCTCTGGGAGACCTTTGAGGAGAACGGCCCTGCCGTCATTCAGGATCAAGGTTGCACCGTGTTCGTTCCGCCGGGTTGTACGGTCTGTCTTGAACCAAACGGCTGCCTTAAGATCCATGTCGAATCATCATAAGACCATGCTGGATCCCGTAACTCTGGAAGTCCTGAAACACCTTGTTCTGGCCATTCCCGAAGAAATGGGCGCGAACCTGAGGAGATCCGCCTTTTCCCCAAATATCAAGGAACGCCTCGATGAAAGTTGTGCCCTGTTCGATTCCCGAGGGCGCCTCATCGCTCAGGCCGAGCATATCCCGGTGCATCTGGGGGCGATGCCTTCTGCAGTAAGAGCCGTGACAGCGGACTTCCCGAACCTGGAACCTGGAGATCAGGTCATCGTCAACGACCCGTACCGTGGAGGATCCCATCTTCCGGATATCACCGTGATTGCTCCTTTTTTCTGGAACAAAAAGCTTAAGGGCTATGTAGTAAACCGGGCTCATCATGCCGACGTGGGGGGCACCACACCCGGTTCCATGCCGGGGTGCAGCACTGAACTCGGCCAGGAAGGGATCGTGATCCCCCCTACCCTTCTGGTTAAGAACGGGGTCATACAGGAAAAAATCTTGGCCCTTTTCAAGCGGCACACGAGAAACCCACAGGAACGCCTCGGGGACTTGCACGCCCAGGTGGGCGCAAACCGCTTGGGTGCCGGCCGCTGTGAGGACTTTATCCGGCGATATGGAGAACGCCAATTTGATGTGTTTGTCGATGCAATTATCGAATACTCCCGCGCCCGGGTCACGGCGTGCCTTTCGGCCCTTCCGGACGGCACCGCCCAGGCCACGGACTATCTGGACGGACAGGACGCCCCGCTTCCCATCACGGCACGGGTCCGGCTATCCGGCAACCGTTTCGTGGCGGATTTCTCCGGAACGGCACCACAATCTCCGGGCAACGAAAACACCCCGATCTGCGTGACCCGGTCTGCGGTCTATTATGTGGTCAGATGCCTGTTACCGGATGATATTCCGCCGAACTATGGATGCTACGACACCGTGGATGTCATTGCACCTGAGGGCTCTTTGCTCAATCCCGTCTACCCGGCCGCAGTGAGTTCGGGCAACGTAGAAACCTCTCAAAGGATTGTGGACGTGCTCTTGCTGGCCCTACACCGCCTCTTGCCCGGGATTGTTCCCGCCCAGGGGCAAGGAACGATGAACAATCTGGCCATCGGATGGTCCAACAGGACCTACTATGAAACGATTGCCGGTGGTATGGGCGCTAGTCCCACACGCCAGGGAGCAAGTGCGGTTCAGGTCCACATGACCAATACTGCAAGCACCCCTGTTGAAGTGCTGGAAAGCGAATACCCCGTCCGGGTTATAAGAACGGCTCTGCGGCCGCGATCCGGCGGCGGCGGCCGAAATGCCGGAGGATTGGGTGTAACCCGGGAATTAGAGATGCTGGAAGATGCAGAGGTGTCAATTCAATCCGAAAGAAGACGTTTTGCCCCCCGGGGAATCGCCGGAGGACAAGATGGGAAAAGAGGAGAAAACTGGTGGATACGCGCTGACGGCTCACACACCCTTCTTCCCGGCCGTTGCACGTTCAAGGCGCATAAGGGCGATCGGATTGTGATCCAAACCCCTGGTGGAGGCGGCTGGGGTCGCCAGGAATCGTAGCTGCGTTCCCCAAAAAATCATGCGCTTGTAACAGACCAATAGGAACGTCGCCTGAGCCCTCTTACCCTCTTAAAAAACTCAATTCAAATTGTGGCTCCCGCATTGAGAACAATATGCGTCTCTTGCGGCGAAAAACTTCAAAAGATGATCACGTGCTGTCCTCATTGCTGTCCGGTTAGAAGAATGCAAGGGTTAACTGTTTGATATTGCATTGTATATTTTGTTTGTCAGGTTTCAGCTTAAATAGCTCCTCGAAAGTAAGCTTTTGGAAAAGATTCAATTGTAAGATTCTGACTAAGGCTGTCAGCGTTAAATTGACTAAGGCTGTCAGCGTTAAATTCAGCTTGGTCAAGAATTTCAAATAGGCCAAGAGCAAATAAGTAATCAGTGCTACATAAATCTGAGTCATAACGGCATTTTCAGAATTACCTACGAAGGCTTTGATTTTGAGGTTCTGTCAGAAATTTTCATAAATGCGGGCAGATAGCCGTCATGATCCAGCAACATGTGGAGTCGAATACCGCCCTTGGTCCTGCGAAATTTTGCCCATGGGAATA
>JAFDGP010000148.1 GCA_019309245.1 Deltaproteobacteria bacterium
TGTTATATATTTTGGCACTACCTTTTGGAGCTCAGCTCCAAGCCGCTTTGTGTAATTTCACGCACTTACGCGATTTGAAATGCAAATCTTCACGAGTAAGTGTCAAACTTAGGTCAGAGGCATCACGCGGTGGACCGGGCAAGGATCTCCTCGGTCAGCGCCAGGTAATCCTGGGCCCCCGTGCTTGCCGGCCTGAAAAAGACGACCGGTTTTTTGTGTTGAGCACTTTCGGCAATGGTGGTGTTGATGCGGATGACGGTGTTGTACAGTTTGTCCTTGATGCGCGTATCCTGCTCCAGCTTTTCCATGATCTGATGCGACACGCGCGTGCGGCGATCAAAAAACGTGGCGACGACCCCTGAAATATCTAAACGGGGATTGATTTCCTCGTTAATGACCGCGATGGTTTCCAGAAGGTCATCGATCGCGGCATAGGCATAAGGATGTGTTTGGCATGGAATCAGGGCCTCCTCGGCAAAGGCAAGGACGTTGACGGTAAGCAAAGAAAGGCTTGGTGGGGTGTCCAACAGGACAAAGTCATACTCGTCGACAACCGGCTTCAGGGCCCTTTTCAAACGGTTCTCCCTGCCGATCTTGGTCGCCAGCTCAATCTCGATTCCAGACAGGTCCACGTGTGAGGGCAGAAGATCCAGCCCCTTCCATGCAGTAGGTACGATGGCCGCTTCCGCGGCAACCGGTTTGGTAGGCTTTATCACATCGTAGACCGTCGCACCGTTGCCGGATGAATCGTACCCCAAGCCTTTGGTGGCACTGAGCTGAGGATCCACGTCCACGACCAGAACCGTTTTTCCTTTAACACTCAGCCCCGCGGCCACGTTGACCACCGTGACAGTCTTTCCAACACCGCCCTTCTCATTGACGACCGATATGATCCGCGTGCGTCCTTTGTGCATTGGACCTCCTCATCCATAAATACGCCTTTCCGCCACCGTCCCCCAGGCCCCGGCGTCGGTGGTCGTATTGCTTTTCAGGTCATTGATCTTTTGCATAATATCGTTCAGCGCCGTCTCCATCGATGCAAATTGCTCACCCATACGCCCTCCAGCCTGTCGTTCTCTCTTGATGATCCCTTTCATGTCCGACAAATCACCCGTGAATGCCATCATGTGGTCTTTAAGATTTTCATAAAGTCGTTCCGACATGGCGTCAACCACCTTGAAGATGTACTGGTACTTCAAGTTTTCTTTGTAGTCCATGAAATGTTCGTTAATGGAATCCTGCATCTGATCTTTGATACGACGCACACTCTCGTCAAGAGAACGCATGGCCGTGTCCGGCCCCTGAGCCACCGGCTTTTTTAAGAGTTTACGTGCGGTCTTCAAGGTCTTGTAAAATCCCAATCTCAAGACGGCCTCCGTCTTGATCCGGGCGGTATATCGCATGGTGCTCGCAAGCCGGGGGATCTTGATGTCACCGTCCGCCTTGATCACCGCTATTGCGGGCGCACGGATTGAGCCGTAATCTTCGTCTCCAGGTCGCTCTACCCCCAGTTGTTCCAGCGTCTGTCGATACCGGTCAATCGCATCACGGATCATCAGTGCATATGGCCCCATGACCTGGCCAAACACCTCCTCGATCTTGCCTTCCTCTCGCGTGACAAACTCTACCAGCTTGGGATTAATGGATTCCGCGATAAACCGGTTTGTGGCCTGTTGCAATGCCTGAAAGACCCGGTAAAGGGTCGGCAGGAAACCCGATTCTTCCAGATCTTGGCGATAGTCTTCCGCGGAAACGCGATAATGTTCTATAAAACCAACGATCTCTTGACCTACATCCCCGTACTTGACGTCAAAGAAACGGTCCACATCCTCGCCCAGGTCGCGTTTTAATTTCCGTGTCGTTCCATCCAGGGTGTCATTGATGACCCCGGTTACCTGCTCGCACACCTTTCTTCGCCTGTCGATTTCAACAAAGGCCTCCCTGACTTTCTCGTCGTTGTGTTGAAGCAGGTTTCGGCCGATCCGTACCCACTCCTGGGTTCCGGAGGCAATGTGGGCCATGCGTTCCAGGTTGCTTTCCAAAAGCAATGAAAACCGTTCCATCGCGGTCTTGGTCGTCACAAACTCCAGGAAAAGCGCTGTCTGACGGTCTGAATAGGCCACCATCTCCGTGTCTTCGCGCCAGTGTTCAAGCCGATGCTGGTCTTTTCGAGACAACCCACGAGTCTGGTCCCCAAGTGCCAACCGACAAAACAAATTGTATAAAGCGGAGAATGCAAACACGCGAGGCTGCGTCAGGATCATCGCCAGCTCTTCTTTGACCCTGTCCGCAAGCCGAGTCAGGTCATTCAGGGTTTCATGCTCACTGAAATCGCAATTCAACACGAATACAATGTTTTGACTCAAGCCCATCTTTTTGATCAGCGTCAAAAACCGGATATCCGCCTGACGCAGCCCTGTTCGACTGCTCAGGACATATACGATCAACTGAGTTTGAAGCAGGTAATCTTGAATCATGGCAAGGTGCAAAGGATTCGGCGAGTCGCTGCCCTGACAGTCCGCGATCTCCAGGTTGCCTCCAAATCCTTCGGGCGCCTTTAATGTCAGACAAACATCCTTAAGGTAAACAGCCAGAGACTCATCCCCGACAAACTCCTTTTGTTTCTCAAATTCATCGCCCTCGAAAATGTGTGTGGCCGGCTCGAACGACACAAAGTCTTTTGCCCGATCGTATCCCTTGAGGTATTCTATAAGCAGAACGGCATTGGGGTCCCGGGCGTCTTCGGAAATGAGTTGCTCCGCACCCAGCCTGGAGAGGTTTTTTTGCAGCTCCTGCCGGTCCCGTGATCGAGTGATATCAAATGGGCTGTCCATGACCTCCGACTCCGAAGAGGCGAACAGAATCAGGGCCTGATTCATATCGGCGTTGACTTCCTCCCAGGTCTTAAACTGCAGTTGAGCACGCTGCTGGCCATCCGGCCGCACCCTGGTAATGATCGATGTCACCACCCCGGCTCCTCGCTTGACGTAATCTCCACCAAAAAGAGCATTGGTCAGTGTGCTCTTTCCGGACTTGATCGAACCCACCACCGCGACGCGGATTGTCTCTTCAGTCAATTGTTTCTCGATGCGCGCCGTGGTCGCCTGCCACATCTCAAGAGAAGGGCCGGTTACACCGTCCACGGACAGCGCCGATTGAAGTACAGAACGCAGGTCGGTATTGACATCTAAAAGCCTTTGTTTCAATTCGGAGTAACTTGTCATGATAGTCCCATTGCTCCCGGCATCACCGCAGTGTGTCGGCCACGGAGATGGTCCTTTCCGCAAGCATGTTGGTATATCCTCCCATTTCGTTGTCATACCATCCGTAAACCACGATTTTGGTTACCGGAATGTCGATCACGCTGGTCCCAAGAGATGCGCCGATCTGGTCATTGTATCCCGCCAGGTGCTTCAAATCGAACGAAATGGAAGCCGTTCGCGTATGCGTTTCTTTCCCCTCGATAATCGCAGCCGCCAAGGGATGCCCGATGATATCACACGACACGTTCTGCTGAGCCGAATATCGCAGGTATCCCTTCTTGTCACGTTCAGCGGCCTGCTGATATATCTGATTGACTTTTTCCCGGTTGACCGGCTCCGAGTTCGGGTCGGCGTGTACGTCCAGAACCAGGATAATCAAAGACCCGGTGTTGGTCGGCACACGCACGGACTCAGCAATGAATCCGATCCGTTTCATTTCCGGAATGACCAGCGCCAGGGCCTTGGCTGCTCCGGTTGTGGTCAAAATAATATTGTTAAACACGCTCCGGTTTCGCCTTAGATCCGTGACTGCCGCCTTGGGCGCTCTGTCCAAAACCAACTGGGAACCTGTGACGGCGTGAACGGTAGCCATGGACGCGGTCAGAATCTTTTGGGCACCGAAATAGTCCAGCAAAGGTTTGATCATGTGGGCCAGACAGTTGGTCGTACACGAGGCATTGGAAATCACCTTGTGTTTGGACGGATCGTAATCCCCGTCATTGATTCCCAACACCGTTGTCACGGCGTCCTCCGGTACCGGCAACGCCTTGTTTTTGATCTTAAACGGCGCAGAGACGATTACTTTGCGGGCCCCTGCGGCCAAATGGCCGCGCAAGGCACCGCCCGGCGCGTCGGGCTCGAGCGTCGGGTCTGTGAACTTGCCGGTTGACTCCACCACCACGTCCACACCGAATGACTTCCACGGAATCTCTTTGGGATTACGGGTCTCGCGCAGAATAGTCACCCGGGTTCCGTTGATGGACATGGAACCGGACTTTTCGTCCAGCTCCTGTATGATACGTTCGGCCTTGTATCCGAACAAGTAATTGTGTATCGTCCCGTACGTTGAATCCTTTTCAATGAACTTGGCGACATCCTCAAGGCCCGATCCGACATCACGTCCGATGTTAACCACGATGTGAGAAAAGCGTTTTCGGCCGACCTGTTGCCAGATCGACAGTTTGGCAATCCGGCCCAATCCGTTGATTCCGAGCACTTCCTGTTTCATGCTGGCACACCTCCTACTTGTATGGTTGTATCATGTTTCCCCGCATATACAAATCCGTTCTGGCCGTCGATACTCAGGTAATCCCCACTTCTGATCACATGCGTATTGACCGTGCCCTTGCCCGCCTCCTCGTCCACAATGAGATTCGAGCAGCCCACCACGCAGGTCTTCTGCAGTTGGTGCGCCACAATCGAGGCGTGGGAGGTGGCCCCGCCCCTGCTGGTCAATAATCCGTCGGCCGCCGAGATTTCCCGAATATCGTCGGGCACGGTATCCACACGAATGAGAATCAGCGAGGTATCGGGTTCTTCACCCCGAAACCGACTGATCTCCTCCAGGCTGAAAACAGCCCTGCCACAAAGCGCGCCCCCGCTTACGCCGATCCCCTTGGCCAGGACAGCATTTTTGAGCTGCGCCGACGGCACAAATATCGGATACGTCTTGCCATGGCTAACCACCATATCGCGCGACTGAAGCAGGAACAAATCCTGGGCCCGCTCCCCCTCGAAGGTGAACTCGATCTCCTGTGGGCCCCAACCTTCCTCATAAACCAGGCGTTTGGCTACATCACGAAGCGCCGTGAAGATCTCCGGAAAGGCGTCTTGCATCGCCTCGTCACTGTCTCTTCCCTCTACGGACTTTTGTTCCCGCGAAATGGCGTGCGTGCGAACGAGTCCGGAGACCACGTCCTCGCCTTGGTTTCCCGCTGTGTAGTCCCCCCACAAAGAAACCTTGTCCAGCGGAGCGTGCGGGTTGTGCGTAAATACCACCCCTGAGCCCGCCCTTTCGTGGAGGTTGCCGAATACCATGCCTTGCACGATCACGGCCGTTCCCCAGTCATCGGAAATTCCCATGATCGTCCGGTACGTTTTCGCCTTATCGGAGTTCCAGGAATAAAACACCTGTCGAATGGCCTGAAACAATTGCTCGTAGGGATCATCCTTAAGGATGATGCCCGCATCGAGGAGGGTCTCACGATAGGCCAGCGCGACTTCACGCATCTGCTCAGGGGCGAATTCACGTTTGTGGATGACCCCATACCTTTTCTTAAATTGGTTCATGACCGCGTCAAAAACGTCCCGTTCCATGTTGTAGGACATCCCCCATGACTGCAAAAACCTCCTGTAGTTGTCCCAGGCAAACCATGGCTTTCCCGTACGTTCAACCAGCCCCTGTGTAATGTCTTCATTGAGCCCGACATTGAGAAAAGTCGTCATCATACCCGGCAGCGAAATCGCCGCTCCGCTGCGCACGGACAGCAACAGGGGATCTTTGGCATCGCCGAACCGCCTTTTTCGCCGGCTCTCCAGCTGCCTGATATGAAACAAGATTTTCTCTTTTAAGTCTTCATCTGCTTTACCGAATGCGCTGATCGCCTCCAGGCATCTGAACACCTCCGTAGTAATGACGAATCCATCGGGCACGGGCATATTCAGCGCCGCCAGCCTGACGAGATTGTACCCTTTGGTGCCCAGCATGATGGGATCCTTGACGGCATGGAGCGGTCGCCGAACGTCGGATACCACCTTGCCGGGGTCATAGCTTAGCAACAGGTCCGGGTTACCCCCATGCAGCTCTTCGGATTGGCGCCAGAGGGTATGAATCACCTTGCTGACGAAATTGTCCAGGTATTGAAAACCGAAAGTCGTTGCCACCACATCTCTGAAAAAGGCCTCAGAGACCTTGCTGATCACCTCCTGCGTGATAGGCTCATCAGGCTTCACCCCGAACTTCGCCAGAAGCCGGTCGGCACCCAACATTTCAATAATCGGGCCCAGGTTTTCTTCGTGAATGCTGGTATAATGCACGTTCAAGATATGTTGTTCCGCCCGGGAAAACTCACCGAAGATGTCCAGGTACTGGGTGAACGAA
>JAFDGP010000149.1 GCA_019309245.1 Deltaproteobacteria bacterium
AAAATGCGGCGGCCATTCGGCCGAAGACAATAAGAGCTTTCAGAACGTCTTGGAAGGCACGCTGCATACAGCCGGGCAACAGGCCACCAAGGTCTCGCCGGCTGTTTCAGATCAAAAGATCGTGCCGGTTGCGTTGCAGGGGCTGTCGGCAGAAAGAGCGCGCGTGTTCAAAAAGGCATCCAACCTTCTTGTATTGCTGGAAAAGTATCAAAATGCGTTGCGAGATCATACCCAAACCCTCAGATCGATCGAGCCTCTGGTTCACGATATCCGTGCTGAAGCCGAAGGGATTGAGGCGGTAGAGGATCCGGGAGACGATCGGCTTTCAAGGCTCGCCCAGGATATAGCCACAACCGCCGTTGTGAACGCCCTCAAATTCGAACGCGGAGACTATGTGGAATAATCAACAGGACCGGATTGTTCAGGATTCGGCCGAGAACATTACGTGCCGGGCAACAGCCTGTTAAGCCACCACTTTTAATGGTGTGCCCGGAAAGGCACTAGCGTTACAATGAAGGGCCTATGTTTGGGCTGAACATGTTTGATGCTGGCGGCTTAACGCCGGAGTTAAAGCAAAAAATTTTGTTTTTTTGAAACTATCTTGATTTTCTGATCTATTGACTTAACCACCTTTTCCACGTTATGTGGAGCCCACCGATATGAAGGGGACCCATCTTCCCCATGACCCTCGGGTTAGAAAAGTGCAGATTATCCTCTTGATTTATGCTGGAATTGCGCCTATAAGGAGCTAAAAATACGTTAGAGTATAGTAAACTAAGGAAGGCCAGTAACCGAAATTCCCCGGGAACTGTGAACAGGTAGGAAGGGCAACCAGAAGGGCCGTTTCTTACGTGCCACGCCGGTCGACATGATACGATCAAGATAAGGGTTCTATGGAGAAGATACTGATTGTCGATGATGACCCGGAAATCCTTGAGGTCATAGCGGATATTTTACAACAGGCGGGCTATGAGGTGGATCAGGCGGCTGACGGCCGTAAAGCGATCCGTCGTATTGAGGACGATTTCTATGATTTGGTTATAACGGATTTGAATTTGCCCAAGGTCGACGGCATGAAGATCCTGCGCTATGTGGTGGACCAGTCTCCTGAGACCATGTGTGTGATCCTGACGGGATACGGAACTATCAAGGGGTCGGTGGAAGCCATCAAGATGGGGGCCTTTGATTATATCAGCAAGCCCGTCAAGTCGGATGAGATCCTTATCGTTGTTGAAAAGGCCTTGAAATTCAGGCAGTTAGAACGAGAGAACACTCTTTTAAAGCAACAGTTGCGAAAAAAGTATCGGTTTGAAAACTTTATTGGAGACAGCGCAGCCATCCAGAAGGTCTTCGAACTGATTGAAAAGGTCGCGGACACTGACAGCACGGTCTTGATTACGGGAGAAAGCGGTACCGGCAAGGAGCTGATTGCCAAGGCGATCCATTACAACAGTTATCGCCGAGATAACCCCATGGTCGTTATTAACTGTGGGGCGATTCCGGAGGAGCTGTTGGAAAGCGAGCTCTTCGGCCATGAAAAGGGCGCCTTTACGGGCGCTCACAAGACCCGGGTGGGTCGGTTTGAACTGGCCAACGGGGGGACCATATTCCTGGATGAAATCGGCGACATGAGTCCCAATCTTCAGGTCAAATTGTTGCGGGTTCTCCAGGAGCAGAAATTCGAACGTGTGGGTGGGACCAGGACGTTGGAAATCGATGTGCGCATCATTGCGGCGACAAATAAGAATCTGATCAATGCAGTGAACAAGGGCACGTTCAGACAAGATCTATACTACCGCTTGAACGTCATTCCCATGAAGGTTCCGCCCTTGCGTATGAGGAAATCGGACATCCCTTTGTTGATTGATTTTTTTATCAAGAAATTTAACAAACAGACCCGCAAGCGGATTACGGGGCTTGCGCAGGAGGCCCAGGATGTCCTGATGGCCTATAGGTGGCCGGGGAATGTGCGCGAACTGGAAAACCTGATTGAACGCCTGGTCATATTGTCCAACGGGGATTCCATCACGTTGGAGGATATCCCAGAGTCGATTAAGGGCAAGACCGCCAAGGTGGAATCCATTGAGGTAAAGATTCCCAAAGACGGTATTGTTTTTGACCAGGCCGTTGAAGAATATGAAAAGAAGTTGATTCTCCAGGCCCTGAGTGAAACCAACTGGGTGAAGACCAAGGCTGCGAAATTGCTGAACATCAACCGGACCACCCTGATTGAGAAAATGAAAAAGAAAAACCTCTATAAACCTGCAGTTGGTTCCTGAACCGCCGTTTTGTCAATAATCTGAACATTTTCTTTCCTTCCGGTTACCCCGTCAAAAACCTGACAGATCTCTCTCTGGCGCATTACTGGCTGCCATTCAGATATGTCTGTTCCGTTGCGATATTCACGATTTCTGTATAAAATCAGTTGGTTGCAAGATTCGAGGATGCCTTGCCTGGTTAGGCGCCATTGGCATGCTACTTGCTCAATCATGGAGTTCCGTGGGGCTCTGTGGCTCAACAGGTGCCGCCCATACCGGGTTGAGAGACCCTGATGAACACTCGAAAAAGACAAATGTACTCGAAATGCCTGCCATTTTATTTTCCGAATGCCTTTTCGGGGACGTCCCTTGGATTGTATCGGAACAGGCGAGGACAAACAGGACCCAGGTGAAACGACGGAATCGTGGTTACTGTAGTGGGCTGCCGGAACTCATTGCCGTGTTGTGCCTATTGGCGTGTTGTGGAGAGTCGACCGCCAACGGCCTTAACGTGGTTCAAGAGGTCACAACCCATATAGACGCCCATGGCTCTGCGGTCTTGATCAAACTCACCGGGTATTCTGCCTACAAAGTTACGCCGATTGACGATCGGGAGATCATGATTGCGTTGAAAGACATGGAGGTTTCTCCTGAGGTATTTGGGCGGGAATCCCTGGTCGGAGATCCGGTGTTGAGCGCGATTGATGTGGTAACCAAGCCTTCGAAGGTGGCATGTATTGTCGTGAAAACCCTGAAGTCGAGTGAAAAGATTGCCTATCGAATTCGCGAACAGCCCAACCTGCTTCGCGTCGAGTTCGTGCTCAAAACCGGTCTGCCTGAACTGGAACCAGGCTCTAAGGTGTCTGCCCCCGCGGCATCCGCGGAGCAACAGAAAACCGTTGGGCGTGCTCCCGTGAACGCCAAGCCGCAGCGCAGCTTTGCGGTGGGCCCCGGCCCGGCCGGACGAGATACGGAACTCTTTAAACAAGCCATGGTGTTTTATGAGGCCGGTCAATGGGATGAGGCAGTTTCGGCCCTTGACAGACTCATCGAGTCCTATCCCAAGAGCCGACACCTCGAGCCGGCCCATTTTCTCTTGGCCAAAAGTTTTCATCGCAGGTTTGCATCGGATGTCTCAAAAAAGCTGGCAGGCATTGTTCAACACTACCAAATAGCGGTGAGCAAATTTCCCGAATCGGTTTATGCTCCACGGGCTCTTCTTGCGATGGGGAATTGTTACTTTCAGGCGCAGCGATATTATGAAGCCATGACCTACTACAACATGATCCTGGAAAAATACCAGGACGACGAGGTCATCCCGGAAGCAATGCTCCAGCGAGGCAGGGTGCTGGCGCTGACCGAAAAGCCGCTTGTGGCCTTGCAATGTTTTAAGGTCCTTCTGAAGCGCTATCCGGATTCGGAGAGCGCATTTCAGGCCCGTTTGGAGACCGCAAAAACCCTGTTCGACATGAAATCGTTCAAGCGATCGCTCAAGGTTTTACGCGAAATTGCACGCAACAGGCCCGACCAAGTCACCCGATGTCCCGAGATTCTCTTGTATATGGGGTATAACAATTATGAACTCGGAAGACTTCAGGAGGCGCGCGAGCGGCTATCCAGGGTGGTGAACATATTTCCGCAAATAGAATCCGCAGACCTAGTCCTGACCAGGATCGCCGACACCTTGCGCGAGGATGGAATGCAAGCCGAGGCCATGAAGCTCTACGATTTGGTCGCCCGGACCTATCCGGAATCCGAAGGCAGTGCGATCAGCCTGATCCGTCTGGCCGAGCAAGCCGAGAAGGTGAATCAAGGCCACGTCGAGCCCGTAGAGGATGAGAGTTCTCCTCCGGGTGAAACCAAGAGCGCCCATGACATCTATCGGAAAATCATCGAGCGGTTTCCGCAGAGCCCGTTGGCTCAGGTGGCGATGCTGAAGCTGGGCAACCTGGACAAAAAGTCCGGAAATTATGAAAACGCCATCAAGACATTTAAGGCACTGTTGGCCAAGAAACCAGATGACAGACTGAAGGAGAAAATCGAGGCGGCTTTGCAGGAGGCGATGCTGGAATTCGCCCAGGCTCTTAGCCAGAAAGGGCACGAGGAAAAGAGTGTCGATGTCCTAAGGCAACTGCTTGCCGAATATCCCCACACCGATCTCCTTGCAGAAGTCAAATCTTCCCTTGAGACCTCGCTGGGCCGGATCTTCGACCGGTACGAGCAGCAGGGCCGTACGGAGCAACTGGTTGCTTATTATGAGCGCCTGAAAGCGACCGTACCGTTCAATGATATGCCCAAGCTCTTGGTGAAAATTGGGGACGCGTACAGGGCACTCCATTTTTTCGGCCCCGCCTTGACCGCGTTTGAACATGCCAGGCGCTTTTACGGCGAACAGGATCTTCCCGCCCAATTCCTTATCGGTCTGGTGCAGTGCGCACTTGAGGAAGAAAAATTTGAAACGGCCCAAAGCGCGGCCGAAGGCTTCATCAGAAAGTATCCATCCCATACTCAGGTGGCGAAGGCGCTGTTGTGGCGGGGAAGGGCACTTTTGGGATTACATCGCTACGAAGATGCGCTCAACGATTTTCGTGGTGGGCTTGCAAAACAGCCGGAGAAAGATGTCCAGGTGGATCTGTTATTGGGGCTTGCACGTGTTTCGGTTCGATTGGGAGACTATCATCAGGCCGCTCTTTCTTTTAAAAAAGCCATTGCGGTTCTGGAAACAGAGGAGTCTGCCTCTGTTGAGCTTACGACAGGGATCTATCGCGAGTTGGGAGAAGCTTTGTTCAAACAGGGCGCCAGTCAACAGGCTCTTTCTGCGTTCAGCAAGGTACTGGCACTAAAGCCAAATGGGCCGCACACATACGAGGTACAGTACAGGATCGCACAGTGTTACCGGCGGCAAAAGGCAAAAGATAAGGCCGAGGAACTCCTTGCTCGGATCGCCGCCTCAGGCGACCCCTTCTGGAGCAAAGTGGCCCAATCGCAGATCAACGACATGAACATCGAAAAGGATATAAGAGCCGTGGAGATGGGGATCAAAAAGTCTTAGGCCTTCATGGCTCCACAAAAAGTGCAATGACAACAAGAAACAAGGTCCTTGTCGTTGAAGACATACAAGAAGAAAGGCTTGCCCTGAGCGAGGCATTGTCTCAGTGGGGGTTCAAGGTAACCGCTGTCGGTGATGGGGCACGAGGCCTGGCAAGGTTTTCGGAAGATGAGTTCGGGCTGGTGATCACCGATCTGAAAATGCCCAACATGGACGGTATAGAACTCTTGGCCAAGATTAGAGAAAAAAACAGTGAGATCCCCGTGATCCTGGTTTCCGGTTATGGCACGGTTCAGTTCGCCGTGAAGGCCATGCAATTGGGTGCCTTTGACTTCGTGGTAAAGCCCTTTTCAGCCTCTGCGATGGAATCACTGGTGAAAAAAGCAGTCTCGGTGTATGGCCGACACGAACACAGATATGGGAGCTCTTCCAGTGTGCGGATAGTTACAAGAAACCGCCGGCTCAAGGCGCTGCTGGATCTGGGCAGATCCGTGGCCGATAGCCGGGCACCGGTGTTTATTCAGGGGGAGAGCGGGACCGGAAAAGAGCTGTTTGCCCGGTTTATTCACAATGCGGGTGGCTCTCCCGGCAGACCGTTTGTTCCGCTTAACTGCGCCGCATTGCCCGACGGACTGCTTGAGAGCGAGCTTTTCGGCCATGAAAAGGGGGCCTTCACAGGGGCGATTGCCAGGAAACAGGGAAAGTTTGAGCTCGCTCACGGCGGCACGATCCTTCTGGATGAGGTCAGCGAAATGCATCCAAACCTTCAGGCCAAGCTGCTGCGGGTTTTACAGGAGTCGGAGATTGATCGTGTCGGAGGATGCAAGCCGATTCCGGTGGACGTCCGTGTGATCGCGACCACCAATCGGGACATCGATCAGGCTGTAAAGACGGAAAAGTTCCGTTCAGACCTCTACTACCGGTTAAACGTCATTCAAATTAAGCTGCCGCCTTTGCGTGAAAGACCCGAAGATATTGTACCGCTTGCCGAGCATTTCATC
>JAFDGP010000150.1 GCA_019309245.1 Deltaproteobacteria bacterium
ATCATCCACGCAGTCCAGTTTAAAGTCCTCGATATCCTGGTCCAGTCGTTCCGGAGTATCTATGATAAGATTTTCCATATCAGTCCTCCTCCAATCTGACCGGCATCAGCAGGTTGGTCTGGCCCGGTTCATCCCGGGCGCAGAAGAGCTGGGCCGAATGCTCATCCCGGTATTTCCAGAGAATTTGCTCACCCGGCAGGCTGGCCAGGGTTTTTTCGAGCAGTTTCAGGTTGAAACCGATCTCCAGGGCCTTTGCGGCATGGCCCGCATGCTCAATTTCCGTCCCGAACGCTAACTCCCGTTCGGGGTCACGCGTTAGCAGTCGGATCGTGCCGTTTTGGAGCTTCAGACGGGCCAGCCGGGTGGCCTTATTGGCAAAGGGCAGCGACGCGGCGACGGCTTGAGCCAGGGCCGCTTTGGGCAGGGCCAGTTCATGGGGCATCGGCCCGTTAAGAATGGTTTCAAAATCGGGATAGGACTCATGGATCAGGCGGCTGCTCAGCTGCACATAGTGGGGCAGCCGGAACTGGATATATTCCGGGCCGGCCACCACGGTGGCCCGCGCCAAGCGCAGCTTGCTCAGGATCTTCAGGCACTTCGGGGGCAGAATTCCCTCGAAATCAGCGCTGATTTCCCCCTCCTGAGCGGGGTCCAGGCTGTGCATATATTCCAGGCTGTGCCCGTCGGTGGCACAGGAGCTGACCCGGGCGCCGCTCTGTCTGACCCAGAGACCCTGCAGGGCCGGCTTGAGTTCATCGCGGGAGGCATGCCGCAGCTGTTTGCGCATCCGCCGGATCATGGCGCCCGTCCAGACCCCGATGCGGCGTTGACGTTCTTTGGGCAGCGGCGGGGTGTAATCGGCGGCGTCCATAAAATGGCAGACGACCGTATTGCGGCCATAGCGCAGCTCCAGTTGATTGCCTTTGCGGATGGTTATACTGAGTTCCGCCGGACGGGATTTCAGGATCTCTTTGATGAGCTCGATGGGCAGGGTATAATTACGCTCATCAGCCACCGGGATGCTCAGCCAGTTTTCCAGATCCGTGAACAGCAGCTGGCCGTCCTTGACGGCCATGTGGTTCAGGATCTCCAGGCTGGGCTTATGGGCCTTGAGCTCCTCGGCCAGCGGCAGGAACACCTTCAATTCTTTCAGCATAGTCATCTCCTTGGTTAATTGTTGTCTTTGATCCCAAAACGCAGGGTGCTGTTGGCACACTCGGCGTGATAGGGTTTTTTGGAACAGTAGTTCTCCAGGCAGAAGCGGTTTTCATCCAGTTCTACCGGCTTGCTCTTGTACTTACAGTAGTGATAGAGTTTGTCCTGCTTCAGGAGCATTTGGGTGTACTTGGCAAAGAACTCTTCCAGGTCAACCGAATGCCCTAGCTGCCGCTGGTAATGGGCCAGGGATTCGGCGATTTTGGTAATCAGTTGCTCCCGAATCTCCGGCGATTCAATCGTCCGGAACCAGTCCGGCAGGTACTTGCTCCGGAGCAGTTGCTTCCTGATATCATCGATATCGCTTGTCTGGTGATTGATCCGGACTTGAGAAGCAGCCCCCCGGGAGATATTCAGTGGCCCGGGAGACCGCCAATTCAGGGGCTTGAGGGTTGGGCTTGATGTGGGGGTCAGCCCCTGCAGGAAGTTATTAACATTCACAATGATCTCATTCAAAATATCCAGCGGTTCGTTTAAAGATTCGGGCCTGGAAACCGGTTGCTGGTCTTCCCGGTACGGTTCGTTCTCGAGGGTTAACTCTATACTGTCCAGGTCCAGTTCCAGCGATTCCGGCAGTACAAAACCCACATCGCCCACCAGATATTTGCCGTTCTTACTGTTGGTGACTACCGGCAGCGTGTTGAAGCCCGCTTTAAATCCTCTTGGGAAGATCACCCGCCACTGTTTGGTCAGCAGAAGATCGGGATCCTTGGCTTTCAGATCATCAATCCAGTTATTCACAGCATCCTTAATCTTGAGGGTGATCTGCTGTTTGTAATCGTCAAGGGTCATAGGGCCTCCAGAGCGGCCCTTTGGGCCTTTTGATTATCCAGGTTTTCGTATTCGTTGAGGGTAACCAGGGCATCGGCGCCGCAGTCTTTACAGGTAATCGCAAAGGAGGTCTTGCCCTGATCGACGATCTTATCCTCCAGACTTTCCAGTTGGCGGACGTGGAGGATGGACAGGGTGCCGTCTTCGTTGAATTTAAATGTACACCGAACCCACAGGGGGATCAGAAAGGATTTATGGTTCCCACAGGCGGGGCAAACTATTTTCATCAGTGCGCTCCTTTCGTAAGGCGTTGAATTCTTCACGGTTTTCTTCCAGTTCCTGGTCTAAAGGAACCATGCGGCGTTTGGGACGGAAGGGTTTGATGACCTTGGCACTGCCGCAGCGGGCACAGGTAATGAATCTGTTATAGTAAGTCTCGGTTTCCGGATCAAAGACCAATGACGAGTCATCCTCTTTTAATACATAATCGACCATGTCTTTGAGGTTATTCCGGATCGTATCTTCGGTATAATCAAAGTCCGGAAACCGGGCATTATCGATTGTCATCAGACCGTCTGCGGCGCTGATCTCTTTGATGCCGGTTATGTCGGTTTCAAAGTAGGTATAGTTGCCGCAGCGGATGCAGAGTAACTTCATGGGCCCTCCTTCCGTAGCTTGTTGAAACACTTGGCGCAGCTGATATTTTCCGGTCGGAGTTTACGGGTAATCAGGTTCCGGGAAAGGTCCGGATTGTCCACGGTAAGGAGACCGTGACTGACGGTTAATTGGTGACCGGTTTGAATATCCATCAGGAAGCTGTGCTGATCATCACCACAGATGTTGCAGCGCGGAATCTTGACGCCCGTGGGGAGTTCAAGCTCTCCAACCGCGGGTTGTTCGATCGCGGATAGTTCAACCATAGGTTGTTCCACCTCAGGCCCTTCAAGCTCGGGTTGTTTTATTCTATCAAAGATGCTCAGATGCCTGGGTCTGTAGACCAGCCAGGGCACATAGATGAAGCCGTTTACCCTGGCGATCTTGGTTAGCAGGTGTGATATGTCCATCCCATACAGGTTTAGGGAGTAATTACTCGCATAGAGCAGCATGCCGCCGGTCCCACAACAGGGGTCGCACACAGACATAATCTTGTGTTCATGTTTCGGATCGCTGCCGAAGGTCATACGCACTATCATCTCCACCACGCTTCCGGGTGTCGCGAAGAAACCCGCCGGGTTATTTCTGCCCATGTATTCGGATGCCAGTTCGCTCCAGTGATCGGCCGGTTCCGTGTAGAACAGGCCCAGGTTGAAAGTCCGGTACCAGAAATCGTCTTCTTTTGCGGATATGGGTGGGAACGTTTCACCCTGGTTAAGGCCCCACAACAGCCAGTCTACAAAGGCGGCCAGGGGATTGGCCACGCTGCGCGTGTAATCCAGGCATCGGCGGAGATTTCTGGAGACCTGCCTTTCCTTATATATATAAGACGGCTGAAAGCCGATCAGGGGAGTGGGATCTGGAAGTAATTGATCCGATATGCAGATCTTCGTCCAATACGCCCAGCGTTTGAAAAAGAGACTATCCAGTCCCAGCAGATAGGGGATCAGCCAGCCTTTTTTGTCATTCGTTCGTTTAATGTTCATCGTCACCTCAATAATAGAAGGGGCCGGCCGATCCATCTTCCGGATCGCCGACCCCTTTTGCTCCGTTTGGCGCGGTTTTAGTAGCCTAATTCACCGATCAGTTCCTCCAGGGTTCTGCCGTAGTGCGCCAGCACATCCAGCAGGCCGTCGTCATAATGGGGACAGCAGCTGCGGCAGTCATCCTCGGTGATTAAGCCCTCGTGTTCAAGGATGCACTCGGCGCAGAGCGCCACGGCCTCATCCTCGGGAATATAATCGCCGCAGACCGCGCAGCCCGGGCAGCCCATCTGCCAGCACCAGTCCAGCAGGCGTTCCCGGAAATCCACGGAGTCCGAATCATGACAGTTGGCGCAGTGGATAATCTCCCGGCCCGCCATTTTGGACTTATCGATGATGGACCAGATGTTCTTACTGATCGAATCAAAGACCCTTGCGGTGGTCTTGCGATTCAACTCAATGATGATCAGACCGTCAGCTTGGATCTCAATCCGGTGTCTCAAACGCAAATCCATAAAGAAGGCTGTGGTGTTGCCGCAATAGCTGCACTGCAGGTTATTGATGATCCCCTGGCGACGTTCGGCCGGTTCATAGTATTTAATCGGGCGCGGCATGGGATGCTCCAATGGTGTCGCTGACCACCTTGGTTAAACCGGCGACGGCCGCGGCCAGCTCGGCCGTGAGTTGCAGCTGATACTGAATACGTTCC
Source organism: Deltaproteobacteria bacterium (assembly GCA_019309245.1). Classification (GTDB taxonomy): domain Bacteria; phylum Desulfobacterota; class Desulfobacteria; order Desulfobacterales. The sequence continues at coordinate 4,333 of JAFDGP010000150.1, forward strand.
TGTCGACGGGTCCGGAGGCTGTTGTGCAGGCCGGCGCCGATCAGGTAGGCGTTGGCGGCCAGGGCGACGCTGTTGGACAGCAGCCCGGCGACACGGCTCAGACTTCCGCTGCTGAAACGCAGGCGCAGGCGGGTGTCGGCGGCGCTCATTTGGCCACCAGGAAACGCAGCAGGCGGATGACCACCAGGCCGGCGCCCATGTAGCCCGCCACCCGGGCCGCGGTTTTCACTTCGCTGTTGCTCAGATGAAGGTGATGGCCTTCGGGGTCTTTGGTATGTTTCACGGGGTCCTCCTTTCCGGGAATTGCAGGGTTTTCAAGAGTTCACTGGCGGCCGCGATCAGGGCCTTCTGGCGGCGGTAGCGGCTAAAGTCGCGCACCAGGGCGATGCTCAGCCCCACCGTCAGGAGCGTCAGGCTCAGACCGCCGAAGGCCGCCAGCACATGCCGCAGGGAGACGTCAATGACAATCTCCCTTTCGGCGGGGGGCAGTTGTTGCGGAGCGCTCATGCCTTGGCGCGCAACCGGAAGAGACCGGCCACTTTGATGGCCAGGGTGATCCCGGCCACGGCGATTTCACCGGCTGTGACAGCGGTCTGCAGTTTGGAGTTGGGTTTGGTTTTCTCGAGCATAATGCCTCCTTGTTGTAAGATTAATAGTGTCTTCAGATTACATATACCATTAAAGGAGCCATTTTTGCATCAAATTGGCAGGGATTACTTCGCGTAAAGCCTTGCCCAACTATTGGACTTGATATTATAGCAGATTCATCCGCCGGCCATCGTAACTGTCTCAGTCAACCCGGGGAATAAAACTTGACAAACATTTGCCTTTTAATTAAAGTAAGTTGCTATTTTATAATTTTATTGAAACGGATTGATTGCCGTTTGATGTCAATTGCAACGTTGAAAGAGTGTGCAAATGGTTGAGAGGAAAATATTCATCTCTTTTGCATCCCGCGAATGTGATGACTGTAAAGAGGTCATGGAAGTTGGTGATTTCATCGTTCGGAAATCCGAGGGGTATTTGACATGTCTCAAATGTGCCGGCCTGGAGCATTTGGTTTTCCTGCCGGCCGGGGATGCCTGTGTGACCCGGCGGGCCAAGAAATATTCCGGCAGCTGGGAGGAGGTAGTCAGGTTCAACCGCCGTCACAAACGCAATGAGCGGCAGGGTATCCTGGTTGAAAAGGGGGCTCTCGAAAAAGCCCAGAAGAGCTGCCGGGAAGACCAGGCTGAACGAGACAAGAAAAAGGAAAAAGCCGCCCAAAAACGCCTTGTGCAGGATTTTCAGCATTTAGAGAATTTTACCGCGGCAATCCGGGAAAACTATCCCAGCTGTCCGGATGAGGATGTTCGGGAAATCGCTGAACGCGCTTGTGAAAAGTACAGCCGCCGGGTGGGACGTTCGCGGATGGCCAAAGAGGGCAGTGACTATGCAGTTGCCCTGGCCGTGCGGGCCCATATTCGGCACAATTATACCGATTATGATTCTCTCTGCGGGCCAGGTTCTGATCGCAGATTGGCCCGTGAGATCGTTAAAGGGCGCGTAAATGATATTGAATTCGAATGGGTCCAGTATCCAGATCCCAAGAAAGGGAAAAAACACTTTCCCCAGAAGTTCGATCCGGATTATGAAAGCATGTTGTTGGATGACGACTAAAGGGATGTTGAACATTTTCAACAAGATTCACAAAGTATTATCGTCGGTTTTTTTCGAATATTCACAATGTAGGGCAACGCACATTTCCCGATAAATGAATACAGGACTTCGGAGCATTTCAAATCCAGGCTGGAAGGCTCTGATCCTGGTTTGTAAAAACCACACCTTACGTTACCAAATAATACAAATGGGGGCCGTCGCTAAATACTGCAATGAAAGCCTTCCCACCTTGATTCCCGCTGACTAAAACCAGATTTTGTCACATACCATGGGACTAATAAATTCGAGAACCGCGATAAAATGTTCTTACCTTGATACCCGACCAGGAATTAGCATTTTGCTGCATTAAAGGTTCGCGCTCATTCGCCGAAAAGTTTCTGTAATTCAAGGCTCATACTCGCCTGAATATCTTCCGGTTCCCATCCGGCATGCTTTTTCAGCAATCGCCGGTACCACTTCTTATTAAAGGGTTTGTGGTGATACCAGCACTCGAGGAAAGGCGGACTGAACACCATTACAATGCAATGAATGATCATATGATGAGATAGACCCTTGACAGCCATCGAATCATAGAATCGAACCAACTCCTTCGGTGGCTTTTCATCCCTTAACTGGTTTTCAATAATAACCTGGAGAGTCACGTGCAAAAAGGGGTTGGTTTCATTTTGGGGATCAAATTGATAATCATGAAGAAGCTCAGCATTATCAAAAAACCCATGGTACTCGTCATGCTCCAGCATTGCTTCCGCATATAATTTGTCCTCTTCAGACAGGATATCTGTTTTTGGCTGCATTCCAGACGAACTGCATATGCCCGGCCATTAGCCTTTGTATTGTCGCTCGTAAATCATCCATAAGCACTCCTAGTGTTTCAAGGCATTACCAATCACAGTCAATTGCATACCAAGTCTCTGATGAAAACATTAACAATTCGGATCCTTCAGCGACATGCTGCATTTTATCTGTTTATGTTTCGACTTGATGTCTCTATCCTATTAGGACCGGATGAGAAATTCTCATTACATGTTTAAAACCGATACCGGAAATCCCAGTGTAAGCCGAGGGTCAGGATGAGTTTCCGCTCTTCGGCATCGCTGTGTGCGACGTTCTGAATGTTCCGGTAATTAATCCGCAGAAAAGCATAGCGCTGATAGGATGGACGCCAGCGCAGTTCCAGACCCAAATCGAGAGTTTTCTCGACGTCACCGGTGGGAAAAGGTTCATGGTAGCCGGTTTGCATCGTCACGGTGGAATCCATCCACGGCGAATCCCAGGCCCTGTTCATGTCCCCCTCTCCCTGTCGCAGATACTGAAAATCGAGGATAGCCTGCCATTTGTCGAGATACTTGCTGATTTCCAGGTCCCAGACGTCCAGATCGCTGCCCCCGGAATACCCGATGGGTACGTTGCGATGGGTGTACCACTCGACAGGATTGACGGTCTTATAGGTGCGGTTTGTCAAGGCGGTGTACTCCAATCCCAGATAGAGACCTTCAATGTTTAGCGGATCGGCCAAATCGAAGCCGGTCACCAGACCCAATTCATTGGGTTCCAGGTCGCCTTTGACCTCATGGTCCAGCTGGATGTCATCAATCAGGAGTTCGGTGTAGGCTCGCCATTGATCTCCATGATAACTGATTTCCAGCGTCCCAAGGGTATTGCCGGCCAAGCCGGGCCCGTTCATCTGCTCGCCGTGATAGAAAATAAAAGGATTCAGATAGGCAAATTCCAGGCGCTGTCCGACGCCACCGTAAAGAATTGTCTCG
>JAFDGP010000151.1 GCA_019309245.1 Deltaproteobacteria bacterium
ACAAGCCATGGGTCTTCCCCCGGATCCGCCGGTTGCTGAGTTTGCCGGAGATGCGAGGCGGTGGGCGTGCCGACGTACTGTTGTACTTCAAGCGCCCACCAACAAAGCAGATCCAGTAAAATCAGCATCCCCGAAGGGCCAAAAAAACGAAGATCAAAATGGATCTGCTCACGCTGAAGCCAAGTGAAGGGTTTCAACCAGCGTTTTTGTTCAACACGCTGCAATCATGCCATAAGAGTCCCATCTTCGTTTTTTTTGGCGGTGGATTTGGGCTTTCAGGGACACGCCATGAAGTGGACGAATGCGCTTGTGTGGTAAGCGATGTGTATTTCACGGCACGGTGTGGCGTTGCGTTCTCATTTTCGGCAAAAGTTTTCCACCCCTGTGATCCAAATTTCCCATCTGGTCAGCCTAACTACCTGAAAGTACGTGTGGCGGTGTTCAGCATGGTTCTTGCAGCTTTCCATGATATTTGCTAAGCACACAGCCGGGATGGATAATACAAAAAGTGGCAATATGCAACAGACGGGGTACGTTGAATCCGTGTACAATCCAACGGCGAAGGTCCTGATCCGGTGATTTGATTTCCCGACAGCTGACCAAGGAATCAACAAAAAGACGGCGGGCGGAGGGTAATCTGGTGGAAAGAAGACGCCATAGGCGATTCAAGGTTGATGGAAGGGCCATTGCATACTATCGCACCAATTCTCCAAAAGTCGCAGAGATTATCGATATCAGCCCCGGGGGGGTGGCGCTGTCTCATGTCGGCGGTGCAGAGGCGCCGGACAGCCGTTTCGAACTCGAGATTGTATTTCCCGACCGTACGGACTACGTGGACCGGATTCCGTGTGTGGCTGTTTCGGACTGCCGAATCGATTCCGAGTCCCGAACCAGGCGTTGTGGGGCGAGTTTCGGGAAGCTTACGGGACAGCAGCAGGCCAAGATTCAAACCTTCATCGATACCTTTTGCTGGCGTGCCGACTGCTAGCCCCTGCATACCGCGTTTTCAATGTTCGATTTTCTGTCGGCACCAGTAGCGCAAAGGAAACGATTTGTTTCTCCCGCCGGCCATGCCGCACAAAACCTCTGGATTTACCAATGGAAAGCCTGCGCCGGTGACCATTGATTATTTTTCCGTTGCAGACAGGTTCTTATTATTCTCCATAAACGGTCCTTTTTCATCGCAGCAGCGTTTTTGCGGTTGTTGCGCATCGTGCACACCCGGGGTAAACGCCACACGCAGGGTTCCCGCCGGCACATGAGGGTCGCCCACGACCTGAACTCCTCGAAGGCCAAAGCGTTTGATCAGAGCCCTGATGTTTTCCCGGCGGTGTCCCACCGCCCGGGAGACCTCCCCGGGGAAAACGCGAACTGTTACCCGGTCGAACGGCCGGGTTTTTCCATCCAGCACCCGGATTGCAAGGTCCAGAAACCGCCGTGAATGAACCATGTGCCCGAAGGCCGGGTGAAACGGGCCTGCTACGACAGTGCCCGGTTTCAGCAGACTCGTGCTTGCCTGCAAGCCCATCCGAATGACTGTCACATTGCGGGTTGCAAAAATGTCGTAGAGTTCCGTGACAATCTCCACGGCCCGGGCCAGGGTCAACGGAACAAAACGGCCGGAGCGATACCAGCGTTCCAGCTCGGTGTTCTTGATGACCACGGTGGGGTATATTCGCACAACATCAGGTTGCAGTTCGGCGACCCTGAGGCCCGTTTCCAGGATAGATGCCCGCGTGTCTCCGGGAAGGCCCGGCATAATCTGGATGCCCACGCCCAGGCCGTGGGCCCGGAGGAGGCCCACCGCCCTTGCGGTGTCTTGCGCCTGATGGTTCCGTCGGCAATGATTCAGGACACGGTTGTCCATGGACTGGGCGCCGAGTTCGACCACCCGCACCGTGTAAGGCGCCAGCGCCTCTAGGGCCTCCGGGGTGACCGAGTCGGGCCGGGTGGAAAAGCGAACGCCCTGCGCCGTCCCATCATCAACGAAGCGTTGCGCGATATCCAGCAGCATGTTTCCATATGAAGGGTGAAGCCCCAGAAAGTTGCCGCCGTAAAATGCGATCTCGGTTCGGCTCCGCCGGGGGCCCTTGTAGTCCAGAAAACGACGGATTCCCGATCGCACCTCGCCAGCCGACAGCCTGCTGGCGTTGATGCCGGTGATGGTTGTCTGGTTACAGTACACACAACGGTGGGGGCATCCGCTGTGGGGGACAAATACCGGGACGATAAACAATTCGTGCATGATGGCTTCCCGTGATGTGGATTCTACGGGTGGTCTTCGCTGTTCTCTTGCAGTTTTCGAAGAGCTTCGGAAGCGGCATCTTGTTCAGCCGCTTTTTTACTCTTGCCTGTTCCCCAGGCGGTCAGCCTGTCTGCGACAGTGAGGCGTACCTCGAAGGTCTTGTCATGGTCGGGACCGCTTTCTTTGATAACGCGGTAGCACGGAATTGTCTTGTACCGGGCCTGGACCAACTCTTGAAGCTGGCTCTTAAAATCTTCGGCAGCAATCTTTTCGTTGATGGAAGCAATGATTTCGGAAAAGTGGCGCCTGACCACGCCGAACGCGGCGGCCAGGCCGCCATCCAGATAGACGGCGGCCATAACAGCCTCAAAGGCATCGGCAAGGATGGACGCCTTTTGTTCCCCGTGGCTGAGCGTCTCCCCTTTTCCCAGGCGGATGTAGTCGCCGATGCGCAGGCGCTGCGCGATGGATGCGAGCTGTGTTTCGTTGACGATGGCGGCACGCATTCTGGACAGGTCTCCTTCCCGGCTGTTCGGGAAGTGATCCATCAGGATGTGGCTGACCACAAGGTCAAGCACGGCATCCCCGAGAAATTCCAGTCGTTCGTTATCGTTCAGCAAAGGGTTGTGTTGTTCATTGACAAAGGAGCTGTGATGCATGGCCTGTTGAAGCAGCGCCTTGTCACGGAATAGATGACCCAGTGCTGTTTCCAGGAGTTCAAGGGATTGGAGGGTCATTGCGGCTTCCTTAACCGGGTCAAGTTTTCTTGAGCGACCGACAACCCCGGGTCCAGTGCCAGGGCCTTTTCATACATGGCTGCGGCCTTTTCCACCTCACCCTTCTCACGGTAATTGGCCCCCAGGCTCGCGTAGTCTATGGCAGAGTCCGGATCCAGCGCCACGGCCGCCTCGAGGTTTTCAATGGCCTTGTCGTGGTTTTTGAGCTGGAAGTAAGCATAGGCCAGCGTACTGTATAATTCCTTGACGTTTCCGGCATATTCTTTTTCGGTTTCCAGCGCCGTGACCGCCTCACTGTAGCGCGCCAGGTTGTTAAAGCAAGTGGCCAGATAGAGCGCGATCCGGATCCGGTCCTCTGCCGGAGGCGACAATTTAAAGGCAGCTTGAAAGGCAGCAAGCGCTTGCGAATAATCACCCTGTTGGAAATAACATGTGCCCAGATAGAAATGGAAAAAGTGTTCATGGGCGTAGGCGGACTCCGCCGCTCTAAAGGCCGAAACGGCTTTTTCGTGATCCCCCATCGCCGCCCGACACAGTCCGACCCGGAAGTACACAGCATGCCTTTGCTCGGCAGGGGAAAAGGCCAAAGAGGCCTCAAACTTCATTACCGCTTCCATATAGGCCCCGGCGTCTTGATACAGGGTCCCGAGACGATACAGCACGGCCCCGATCCCGCCTGCTTGATCTTTGGGCATCGGCGAGTCGGCCACAGTGTCAACAGCGCGTGCCAGGCACGCCAGGCATGCTGAAGGCGTGCGGGTCTGTGCCGCTGCGGCGGTCAAGCGTTCCGGGTCTGTGCCGGCGTAAAGGTTTCCCAGGGCCTCGCGTTCGAGGAATTGGTCGATACAGGCGTACACCATGCCGTCGGATGCCGAGACAACCACCCCGGGATTGCATGCAATTCGGTCGAGGCCGAGCCCAGATTCCAGACGGTCAATCAGGGCCTCTACGGCCCGTTGAGCAGACAGGTGGAACACCACGCTAGCCGGATCGCCGGCGCTTCGGGCGCCATAGTACAGTTTTTCCGTGACCGCTCGCAACGCCCGGCTGCGTGTCAGGTGCAGGGTATCGTCATTAAGGTACAGGCCGGGCATCATAAAGGCTTTTTTGAGCGAATCCAGAAGCGCTTCCAGGGCTGAGACGTCGATGTCTTTGTCGGGGATCACCACAGGCAGCAAAATCATACGCGGCACCTCCTGGTGCGCATAGCCCTCACGGTCAAACTCCAGGGTAGAGCGCTTCCAGCCCTGATAATAGTATTGATAGAGATGCTGTGCTTCAGCCGGTTTTTCCAGGTGGACCCCATGGATAAAATGGACATAGATCCGCGCGCACCGGTTTTCTCTAAGATGGGCTCTGGCCACCTTCTGGATGCGCTCTATCCGGGGCATGCCGTCGGCCAGGTCTTTACAGACCAGGTAAAGGTTGGCCGTCAGGTTGACATGGCAAAGAACGTCCTCAAGGGCGTTACACAAGGCATCGAGTCTCTCGGTGTCCGGCGGGTCCAGGATAACATAGATGTCTTGCGGTGCTGTGAACCTCATCGGTTTATTCCAAACGGCATTTCCTGTGATGTAAAAACCCGGGGGCTGGTTACACATTTTACACCGGCCGGGTTCATGACACAATCCGCCTTCCCCGGTCAAGCGAATTGGCCCTCCAGATCTGCTGGACCTTCTGGATTTCCTCGTGAGTCATGAAATCGGTTTCGTATTGCGAGCCTATGGAAATATAGGCAGGCCGCCTGGAATTAAGCGGCCGGATCCCGTAGTCCTCGTAATGCCGTGCCATGTGGGTCCCAAAATAGATTTGCATTTGCTGGGAGTTGGTATTTCCCATAATTTTTACGTTGTTTTTTTTGACGAATTCCAGTGTTGCCATGGCGTCATCGAATGTCTCGTAGGGCAGGCCGAAAATCGTGAACAGCTCTACCTCTATGCCATGTTCCTGGGCAATACGAATGGCACGGGCAACCTTTTCTACCGAAACATGTTTGTCCAGTTTCGGAAGGACCTTTGCCGATGCGGACTCAAGCCCAAAGGCGATGGTGGTCACCCCGGCACGCCGCATCATGTCCATCATTTCAGGGTTCACAAGGTCTGCGCGGGTCTGGAGCCATATCTCCGTTTGAAGCCCCTCGCTCAATATCCGGTCCAGGAGTTCTTCCACGCGAGGCCATTGATACGAGATGTTGGGGTCGGCGAACCAGAGCCTGGAGATCCCCTTTTTTTTGATCCACCTGATTTCTTCAATGACCCGCTCCACGGAGTGAAACGTGATGCGGTGGTTAAATGCATGGGGCGTATAACAAAATATACAGTGGTGAGGACACCCTCGCGAGGTCAACATAATGGCTTCGCGCATGTGCTCGTAGTCAAAGATGTCGTTCAGATAGGGTGACGGGTAGTCATCCAGATCCACAGCCCCTTTTAGAGCCGGCGTGTCCAGCACGGCACCGTCTTCGTTACGCAATGTCACCCCGGCCAGGCCTGAATAGGGGGTTTGCCGACAAATCGCATCCGCGACCGCTAGGAGCGTTTCTTCCCCGTTGGACCGACAGATGTAGTCCACGTCGGGCATCTCGTTAAGTGCGGCTGAAGGCAGAAACGTGGCCTGGGGGCCTCCGAGCGCAATTTTGATGTGATGGTCGACCGCTTTGATGAGTTTGGCCAGTCCCAGCACATACAACATGGTCCGTTGATAGGCTGTTAGTCCCACAAGCGCGGGGCGAAAGTCCCTGACAAACGCCTGGAGCCCGGCCGCAGAAATCGTGGTGTCCTGTCCTATGGCCAGTATTTTGACGCAAACCCCCCTGGATTGCAGGTAAGCCGCAATGTATCCGACGGAGATGGGGGTCGACGCAGGAGAAAAGGGGTTTATCTCGATCAAAAGAACGTTCATTGTGGCCGCAGTTATAGGGAAATCCCCGGGACCCGGTCAAGTGAAAAACCATCGGACCGGACTTCTGCGATCATCGCGGCAAAGGGTACAGAGATTATTTTGAAGTTGCTTAAGACCGGAAAAGCGTCATATAAAAGTACGGTATCGTTGCCGTAATAATCATACATTTGCAGACTACCCTGTACGTTACATCCCGGCAAGCGATCCGGGAGAGGCTTGATGGACACTCAGATGATTCTCATCGCCCTGGCATGCCTTGGGGCAGGCGGGTGTATCGGTTGGCTGGCTGCGGCTCTGCGAATAAAGGCCCGGCACGCCAAAGCCTTGGCCGAAAGCGGTGCCCGGATCGTACGCCTTCAGGAAGGCATAGAAGCCAAAACCGAAG
>JAFDGP010000152.1 GCA_019309245.1 Deltaproteobacteria bacterium
GGAACCCGGTACTTGGGGATGGGGGCCACCTCCAGGGGCCTGACCTGAAGGATGTACAGGGTCCCGTCGGGGTGGATCGCCCACTCGATATCCTGAGGGCCCCCGAAATGGCCTTCCAGTTGTCGGGCGTATGTGTACAAGCGCTCGAGCTCGTCACTGCTCAGGCAAATTTCATCCTGGAGGTTTGCGGGCACCTCTTCTTCGTGAACCGTCCCCTTGGCCGTATCCACCACCAAGCGGGTGTGCTTTTTGCCGGCGGTTTTTTCCAGCACGGCGCCGTCCGCATCGCGGTCCAGCACAATCGTATCCGGGGGCACCGTGGCGTCCACGGCGTATTGCCCAAGGCCCCAGACCGCACTGATCAGGAGGCGATTTGAATCGGGCTCCTTGGGGTCCATGGTATAACAAATGCCTGCGGCCCTCGCGGGTACCATCTCCAGGGCCAACACGGCCATCGCGGTTTCCGGGCCGAAAGGGATCCCTTTGGCCAACCGGTACCGGACAGCCCGTTCTGAATACAGGCCGGCACAGACCTCCTTATAGGCATCCAGGACTTTTGAGGGGGGCACATTGAGAATGGTTTGATACTGTCCGGCAAACGAGTGCTGGCCGCCGTCTTCGCCGATGGCGCTGCTTCGGACAGCGAAAAAGGAAACGTCCTTGACGTCTTTGAAGGCCTTAACCGCGGCTTCTTCAAGCTCAGGAGGGATACGACCCGAAAGCATGGCATCCCGAATTTCCGTCGAGATCTCCCGAATCCTGTCGGAATCGTCCAGCGTGAGCCCTGCCGTGAGCGTGCCGACCCGTTCGTCCAGATCGTTTTCGGCCATGAATTCTCTGAAGGCCAGGGTGGAGAACGCCATGCCTTTTGGAACCGAGAGGTTCAGGATATTTTTTGCCTCCCCCAGCTTTGCTGCTTTGTCGCCGAGCTCGCCTGCCAACAGGACGCTGACCTGGTCCAGGCTGTAGAGCAACTGTGGGGCGCCGATGGCCTGGGTTTGCATTTTGGTTTCTATTTCTTTTTTCAAGCGCTTCGCTACCGGTAGCAACCAGTCATATTTTTGCGGTGACATCCGGTTCAACGCGGTCACAAGACGGACAATCCGATCCAGCAGCCTTGAGACCTCCCGCCGGAAATCGGAAAAGGGGATCCGGTGGGTATGAACCTTTTTCTGGAGCTCGCTCAGAATGGTGAGCACCACGTTGTTTTCGGCCAGTATATCGTTAAATCGCGCATATCGTTCCTTTAGCTGCTCAAAACCGTCGCTCATAAAAAAACGCACCAGCGCGGCGTCGTACTCACGGTCGTAATCCTTGAAATCGCTTCTCAGAATGAACGATTTGAGTCTATTAAGAAAAGACGTCGCCATGAAGTTTTGCCTTGATTTTCCCTGCAATTTTCAATTTGAAACAATCCAAAAATCGCCACAAACCAAACCCCCTGGCTGTTTGTTACCGTTTGAAAACAGCCCGTTTCTTAGGGATTTTTCCCGGTGTCGTGTCTTTCCCGGAGACCGGGGAGTCCATGAGTGACACCGGAAGGCTTTACCATGTTGTTATGAAAAAGATTTAAACTTCAAAAAGATACGTAAAGTACTGATATCTGAAACCGACATCCTCCAGCCGTGTGCCAAGATTCCGGAAAATCCCCACGTCCTTGCCGGCCCGGTTCAGCCGCGACTCGGAAACAGGCCTGGCCGTGGGGCGGTAACACGCAAAAAAAACACACACAACAACCCTCTAGGCCACCTTGAGCCGTCGAATTCGTTTCATATTGAACTATATTGCGCCGTAGGCGATGCCCCACACCGGTGTGTGAAGCGCAATGAGTCCCTGACTACGAATCAGGAAATCTCACCCTAAACGACCGTGATGCCATTGCACCCACGGCCCCCTTTTTCTCTTGGCCCGTTGCGAGGGGAATCCTCTGACCCAGTGCCATGACAGGAAGGCCACCCTCTATCCCTGCATGGTGACCATGGGCGTGGGCAGGTGTCGCTTGATCACTGCCAGGACATCGCGTTTTTTGGATGACGAACCGTGCAAGCCGGTCTCGGGGGACTCGGCGCCGTCGTAGACCGTCAGGACCACATCCCGATGTTGACGCACATAGCGAACAATTTCTTTTTCCGCTTGCCCTGATGTCATGGTAAGCCGGCACGGTACGCCCGCCTTTTCAGATTCGGGCAGCAATGCGTTCATATTTTTTCTCGCCTGAATCATCATGTCCTTGGCCGTCTCGTGATCTCCCGCCTCGGCAAACGTGACAGCGGTCATGGAATCTTCAAGAAATCGCCTCGCCCGTCGGGCTTTTTGGCGGATCTTGCTCAGGTACTCGCCATACCGCCTCGCCTCGATGACCTGCAGCACGCACAACTCTGCCTTCAGTCGCTGGCAGAGCTGTACGGCGTAGCTGAACATTTTGCGGTTCGGGGTGACCCCGTTGATGGCCAGAAGGACCTTTTCCATTGCCAGGCTCCTCGCGTCTATGCCCTCAACACCGGGCGCTGATCGTTCCTTTGGGTGTTGGTCCGTCTGATACGTTTTTGCACCCTCTTGGCCGACCCGCCTTCGAGCATTTCCAGGGCTGTGTCGTGTTCGTTGGCTTCGGCAAACGTGACCGCCATCATCAGCCTTTCCAGTTTGTTGGGTTGTCTCTTTTTCTCATTCATGGCATCCTCCTTATGGTAATTGGTTTTTTGTTTCGCCGTGGCTGTTTGTTTATGGTATACAGCATAGGGTATGCCAATATTGCTGTGAAGCTCTAACAGCCTGTTTTTGCGTTTATTATTGAAAATTCGACGTTCTTACTTAAAATGCGCTTAGCGTTGCTATTTGCAACAAAAAAGCGTTTTATCCAAATAAAGCTTTTATTGTCAATTAGTTGTATGGCGTTGCAAAATCGGACTGCCTGTTGCAAAACGCAATAGTTTTCGCTTAGCACAGACGTGCTTGATTTAGACACCATCCACCCTAATGAGTCGGAATAGATTCCGGTTTGCCGATTCGCAAGAATCACTTTATAATTCATATGATTGGCCTGATTTCCATGCATCATTGATCCTGAGGGGTTCCAGGGCTAGCTTGAAAAGAGTCGCTTCCGGGCCGGTCGGAGTCAGGCCCAGGTCGGGTTTGGCGGAGCAACAACGCGATCAAACGAGATGAATCCACGGCTCCCTGATCGAATAGAGGTCATATCACGGACTTTGCCATGCGAATTTTCAAAAAGCGGCGAGATATAGAGGAGTTGCCTCCTGAACTTGAGGAATTACATGCGGCCGTTGCCGGTGCCTGCATGCCAGAGTCCGTGGAGAAGGTAGCCCGGAAAGAGCTGGACAAACTGGCCCAGACGAGCCCTTCTTGTGCCGAGTACACCATCGGCATCAATTATCTCCAGTACCTCGCCAGCCTTCCGTGGAATCTTGAAACGTCTGACAACCTGGATATGGGCCGTGCGGAGTCGATTCTGGAGGAAGGCCACTACGGGCTCAGAAAGATCAAGGACCGTATCCTGGAGCATCTGGCGGTCCGGATACTTCGGACCTCCCGGCGGCCGCGTGTTTTGGTGGTGGATGACGAGAAGACGACCCGCCGGAATCTGGAACACGTCCTTTCAAAAGAAGGGTATGAAGTTTTTACAGCGGCCAACGGAATTGAGGCCACCGGGATGCTGGGCAAGGGCTGTTTCGATGTGATCCTGACAGATCTCAAGATGGAAAATGTGGACGGCATCGGCGTCCTGGAAAGAGCCAAGGCCAAAGATCCGGCAACCCAGGTGGTTATTATTACCGGCTATGCTACGGTGCCGACCGCGGTGACGGCCATGAAAAAGGGGTCTTACGAATTCCTGGCAAAGCCTCTCAAACTGGATCAAATCCGCGCTACTGTCAAAAATGCCCTGGCCAAAAAAACGCAGAAACTCCAGTCTCGGGGTCCGGTGCTGTGTTTTGCAGGACCTCCGGGTACGGGCAAGACCTCTTTGGGTATGGCGATTGCCAAGAGCCTTGAGCGCAAGTTTATCCGGATGTCCCTGGCCGGGCTCAAAGACGAGGCCCAGATCCGGGGACATCGGAGAAGCTATGTGGGGGCCTTGCCGGGCCGCATCATCCAGGAAATCCGGCGTGCGGAATCTATTAATCCGGTATTCATGCTGGATGAACTTGACAAACTCGGCCAGGACTTCAAAGGAGATCCGGGTTCCGCGCTGCTCGAAGTCCTGGACCCGGAACAAAATGCGCATTTCATTGACCATTACCTGGATGTTCCTTTTGATCTGTCCCGGGTGATGTTTATCGCCACGGCCAACACGGTTGACCTGATACCGGGCCCTCTGGTGGACCGGCTCGAGGTTCTGTATCTGTCCGGATATACAGATGCCGAGAAGGAACAAATCGCTTTTCGATATTTGATCCCTCGTGAAATGGAAGAGGCCGGCCTTGCAAGCTACGCGTTCACCTTTACGCCGGAGGCGGTTCGCAAGATCATCAGGGAATATACCCGGGAGGCTGGCTTGAGAAACCTGCAGCGCCAAATCGCTGCCTTGTGTCGAAAAACGGCCCGACAGGTCTTAAACAGCGACACGGCGGCGTCGGCCCGGACCATCGGGCCCGAACAGGTCGAAGCCATGCTCGGACCCAGAAAATACTACCATGAGATCGCAGAGGCCGTCGACCGGGTGGGCATCGCGACCGGCTTGGCCTGGACACAGGCCGGCGGCGAGATCATTTTTGTGGAAGCCACCAGGATGAAGGGGAAGGGGAAACTGTTGCTGACCGGATCGCTTGGCAATATCATGAAGGAGTCGGCCCAGGCCGCCTTGAGTTATATTCGAAGCCATACGGAGCGCTGGCACATCCCGGAGGATTTTTTTGAAACCCACGACATCCACGTGCATGTACCGGCCGGTGCCACTCCCAAAGACGGTCCGTCAGCGGGTCTGACCATTGCCATCGCCCTGTTGTCGGTTATTACCGGCAGGCCCGCCAGAAGGGAGGTCGCCCTGAGCGGGGAACTGACCTTGAGTGGCAGAATTCTTCCCGTGGGTGGGATCAAGGAAAAATCCCTGGCTGCGCATCGGGCGGGGGTGACGTGTGTGGTCTTTCCGAAAAAAAATGAGGCAGATCTTTCTGATATTCCAAAAGAGATTCGAAGTGAGCTGGAAATTGTGACGGTCAACCGACTCGAAAATATCGTTGACCGGGTACTTAAGCCTCTTGGGAAGCTCAATTCGAATTGCGTGTCACGCGCTGAGAACAATACGGTTTTTTCCAGCAAAAAACTTTAAAAAATAATCACGAAAGCACGAAATAGAAAAACATTGCGGCTTTCGCGTTTTCGTCCCTTGCGCCCTTCGGGCTTGAGAACAGTACATGTTTTCATGATATTTTTTTGGTTCCGACTCCTTCGGGTTGGGAATTACGGCCTTTCATTCCAGATTTTCTTTCATAAATGAGCCCGAGGCAACGTCTCGGTATCGGGTGCTAATGTTGCATAACCAACATGGCATCCGATGAAAAAATGTTGGCTCACTGCCGGCAAGGACCTCAATATGCAGTTGAAAGGAAGGGGTTATGAAATGTTGGTCATGGGCGGCCCTTGTGCTGCTGCTATCGGTCCAGGTGGGGTGTAGCATGTCCGGGGTACGCCACAGGCCCGGCTGGATCTCTCCGTACCGGGACATCCAGTCGCTTCAACCCGGGCAGATCATACACCTGCCTACCGGTGTGCTGGTCACCAGGGACCAGTTGATCGATATGCTGTTTCGCAGCCAGATCGTCTATGTGGGCGAGATCCATGATAATGTTCGGGCCCATGAGGTGGAGCTCGAGGTCCTACAGTGTCTTTATGAACGGTTGCCCGATGACATCGCGGTGGGTATGGAGATGCTCACCCGGCCCTCCCAGGATGTCTGCAACGCCTGGATATCCGGGGAGCTGGACGAGAAGACCTTTTTCAAGACCTGGGTCGAAGATTGGACAAATGACTACCTGTATTACAAAGACATCCTGGACTACGTTCGGGAGCACCACATCCCGTTGGTTGCCTTGCGGGCTTCTAAAGATTGGGTCGAGAGGGTTAAACACGACCAACCCGGCGTCCAGCCCTCCGAAGACGAGGACGACACCGTAGAGCCGCTTCCGGACCTGGATGTTGAAGATTCCTATCACCGATCCCAGATCAAGGCAGTCTTTAAGGCGCATCCCAGGCATGGCGAGGATTTTGAG
>JAFDGP010000153.1 GCA_019309245.1 Deltaproteobacteria bacterium
ATTTTTCCAATTCCTTTTTCGCATCTTTAACCAGCGCCCTGGCCTGGTTGCGGGATCGGATAAACAGGCGCTCCAGTTCGGGATATATGACGTTGGCATAGCGCACAAGGTCCGGATCAATGAGGGCCTGGACAAAATAACGGCGGTCGGCCTCAATAAGATCCACGAGCGCCGGAACCGCCTTTGAAGCCTTGCCCTCATGGAATTCAAAAAGGATTTCCTGATAGACCGCCTCGCTGCACTCTGGGTCCAGTCGACGAATTTCCCGGATCTTTTCCAAGGCTTCTTCCGGATAACCCTCCAGGTCATACAACCGTGAGATCAGAAAGAGAATATACATTCGCTGGGGCTTAGTCCGCGTATGGTCCAGAGCCTTAAGAAAATGATAGCGGGCTGTGAGAAATTCATCCCTTTCCACATTGAGAAACCCCAGTGCGCAGTACGGCCTGTAGTCTTCGGGATGCCGCTCCAGGGCAATATCCAGAAAGGAGGCGGCCCGGGAAAAATTCGAAACCCGCAGACAGTCCGTCCCCATCCAAATCGGGCCGCCTTTTTTTGTTTTTTTGGTCTTGGCCTTTTTGACTTTTTCCCATCTTTGGTCCGCTGCGTCCCAAATATTTTTGAAAAAGGGGAGTTGAAACACACCCTTCGTCTCAAAAAACGCATGGTGGGCAAGTGCTACAGGATCGTCACTATCGGCAGCCATCGTATTGCGGGCGGCCTTGGGCATTTTCTTAGCAGCTAGATAGTCGGAAAACGCCTGATTGATGGCTTGAAAAGAGAGGTGACCCAACTTTTCCAGAGCGCGCATACCCTGGGTCAGTTGTTTTGACGGACAGTTCGAGCTCTCGTGGGCCCTTGACCCGCAATAGAAGCAAGGCGCCAGGGGCCCTTTGACCAAGGCATCGGCAAACTGGAAAAGTGCTGCCTTGCGGTCTTTTGGATCTGATTTCAAAATGGCCCTGTAAAATCTCCGTTGAGGCTCGCCCTTGGGATCAGGCTCAAGGGTAAGCTCCGACGACTGGTTGGCCATTATATTCACCACGGCGCGGGATACGTAAATTTCGCCGGGATCCAGTTCCGCCCAATTGATTTCTAAAGACTCTATGCCGACGGCGCCCTGCCCCACGGAAGCTGCCGCATCAATGACCATGCAGATCGGCAGACTCTGAAGCCGTATTTTCTTTTGTAAAAGGTCTTGGATGGCCAGCACCAGCTCAAGGGCATCATCGGATTTGTCGATGAGATACACGATCGATCTGTCATCCAAAACCTCGTGCCTGACCACAGGCCTTGGGAAAAATGTGTTTCCCGCTTCGATGAGATCGTCCCAGGCCTCTTCGAAATCATTACCGGCCAGATCCCAGTCGGGTTTCACATGTAGTCGGGTTTTGATTTCCAGATCCATAATTACTCCAACACTGGCAGCCACCGGGAGATCCGGTAGCTTGGGACTGAACCTCCATGTGTGCGCCGTTGTCTCCAAGGAATCCTGGTCGATTGGACCACGGATCCTAGCGCCCGACAGGACATTCCAGCCCATCGGCCCTTGGGTAAGTATCATAAGTCGATCGCCCTCACCCTGGCCGTTCTGGTACCCCCGAAGAGGGCTAAAAAAAGACGCTATTTCTTATATCGTCAATAGGTTAAACTGACTTTAATCCGGAACGAGGCTGACAGCTTGGTGCCCGTGCGGGCCCGGTACCGGGTTGAGTTCCACCATGATCCTGCCGATAATGGGAGCAGGTCGACAATTCTCGTTCACACAGGAGCCCCTTTCCAGCGATGCAACGTCATGGGACCTACATCATGCTTCTCGCAGTTGTGGCTTATCTGCTGGTATGCCCGAATATCGGACAAGCCCGCACAGACCGTCAACAAGGCAAGGAGCATGGAACTGTTTCGGACTCCTGCGCCGATATCACCAAACGTGACCAGTCTCTTAAAGACACGCAGGACAATGCCGCAACCCTTTTTCGCATCGGCGTCTGTTTCCTTAAGAAAGGACACCCCGCCGAAGCCCACCGGTATCTGGCCAGGGCCGCCTCTGTTGACGGTAAGTTCGCCGAACTTGCAGCCCGTGCGTATATGACAGCAGGCAATCGGAAACTGCACGACGGTCGAATACGAGACAGTCGGATTTTTTTTCAAAAGGCAATCCGTTTTGACCCCGGCCTAAAAATACAAATCGCCCGAGAGGCGTTCGAGCA
This sequence comes from Deltaproteobacteria bacterium, assembly GCA_019309245.1. Taxonomy (GTDB): domain Bacteria; phylum Desulfobacterota; class Desulfobacteria; order Desulfobacterales. The sequence continues at coordinate 2,211 of JAFDGP010000153.1, forward strand.
GGGCCAATGGCTGTTCAACAGGGGCCTCTATCAGGATGCGGACGAGCGTTTTGCCGTAGCCAACGAATTGGATGATTCCTATCGCGATAGAATCTGCGAAATGTATTTCGCCCTCGGAAATGCCTTGGACTCCAAGCGGTGCATCGAGCCCTACCGGTTGGCCGGTTGGTATTGCAGCGACCACAACGAGGAAATCGGCCTTCGGCTGTTGGGAATCGCCAAGCGCTTCAAATCGAAAGAATGGCAGGACGTCTACAAGGCTGAAGCCGCCAAGTATGTCAGTGACGAGACCATTCGCGCAGCATTCCCAAACCCGTCCTGGAGAACGGTTTATGCGTCTGCTTATATGGGAAAGGGCTACGACCAAAACAACAGCCCCGAATATCATATACGCACGCTTCGTTTCGGCAAAGACGTCCTCGATGGAGACAAGATCATTGTTGAGGTCCAGGGCAATTTCAGGATTTGGGATGCCGGATGGGATGAGTATCAATCTCGTTGCGAGATCATCTCAAAAAACAAGGCGCCGGGACAATACCTTTATGTTGAAGCCCCGGAGGGCGAAAGAATCATGGTGAGTGTTCAGCGATACCAGTAACCTAAAATAGAATACCCAGATCCAAAAAAAACGTGACATCTGCTGTTGCGTCTGCTGAGTCGATGATGTCTTCCACCAAACCGCCCTGAATCACCAGGCTCTGTTGAATACGATAGCTCGCCCCCAAAACCAGCTCATAGATCCTCCTGTCCAACACCTCCACGCCGGTATCTTGAAACGGCCGTCCCGTATGATAGAGTTGTGCGATCACTGAAAACCGGGGAGTAAACCGGTATTCAGCTCCAAACAGGATTGTGAAAAATTCCTGAAGAAATACTCCTTCATCTTCGAACGCTTCTCCAGGAAAGGTTACATCGCCGTTTACATACACGGTGGCCTTCTGGATGTCCTGTTCCAGCAACAGTCCCACCCCCCAATCCGTCTTTCCACTGCCGAAGGCCTTGCTCGCTCGACCCGTGGGCAATTTCAAACACGCTCTGGCGCTCAGGGCCGGACCGCCATCGCGTCCTTTGAGAACAGCGGCCTTCACCCGCATCACCACGTCACCAAGCCCCACCGTGTTCTCAGAGCCGGAGATAAAGGTTGTGCCGTCTTTTTTGACCGCATAGGTAAAACGGTTGCGTGTTTCGGATTCTCGGATCCCGCGAATATTGCCGAAAAAATCTTCCACATCGTACACGGCCTTGTCCAGTAGGCCCGAATAATAGTGCGAAACCGGTACCGAACATGCCAACTCCAGTCCGGGCAACAAACCGTAAGACGCTTCCAGGCGGATCCTGACGGCTTCCATGTCCAGTGTGGCCTCGTAGTGGTCAGATGCCTTTGAAACCAGGGTATTCGTCAGGGTGGTATTGATCCTGATCATACTGTGTCCCTCTGGAAGCGGGGTCGCCCGGTCCGGCATGGGTTGTAAAAAAAGCAACTGCACGGGATTCTGATCGACCACAGAAATCGGTCCTGCCTTTTGCTGCCAGGCCTCCCACGCATCTGTCGCCAGGGATGTCTTTCCTGAAAAAAGCGCAACCAGAACGATACATAATATCATACAACTCCGTGGCGATCCTGTCTCAATCATGCGCTGACGCAATGTAATTCCTCCTTCCCGACGCGCCATTGCCCGTCGGTCGAGTTTCCTGGTCGGGAATCCATAACCGATTGGATCTCGCGCTGTCAATACCCGCTCAGTTTGGATTGACATTCTGCCAATTGGCTCATATAGATCAGATTCAGAGTTTTCTTCCGATCCTGAACCGGGTGACTCCGCAAACCGTGAGGAAATGTCACTTTTTACACGCCATCTGAGACCGTCGGAGATTCATCATGGCCGAGCCTGATCTGACCGTGCGCCTGGGCCCCCTCTGTTTAAAGAACCCCGTCATGACGGCGTCCGGGACTTTTGGCTACGGACGCGAATTCGAACCTTTTTTCGATCTCAACCGATTGGGTGCGATGGTTCTTAAAGGCCTTTCTCTGAAACCTGCCTCTGGAAACCCGCCACCCAGGACCGTTGAGACCTGTGGTGGGATACTCAACGCAATCGGCCTGGAAAACGTGGGCATCGAGGCCTTTGCAAAAGACAAGCTTCCCTTCTTGAAATCCCTGGATACGGCCGTGATCTTAAACCTCTACGGCCGCAGCCTTGCGGAGTTTCATGAAATTGCGGTCCGAGTCAATGAGATGGAGGGCATTGCGGGAATCGAACTCAACATCTCGTGCCCCAATGTGAAGGCCGGCGGCGCCGTCTTCGGCGCTGACCCGGCCATGGCCTTTGACGTCACACGAACCGTACGCAAGGCTACAGAGCTGCCCCTCGTCGTGAAGCTCTCGCCGAATGTCACAGACGTAACCGTTATCGCCCGGCAAGTGGAAGACGCCGGCGCAGATGCCATCTCGTTAATCAATACGGTAATCGCCATGGCCGTGGATGTCCGGACCCGCCGGCCCAAGCTGGCCAATATCATCGGCGGCCTGTCCGGCCCTGCAATCAAGCCCATCGCCCTACGCATGGTCTGGCAAACCGTTCAAGCGGTCAAGATTCCAGTGATCGGTATCGGGGGAATTATGAACACGGCGGACGCACTGGAGTTTTTTATCGTGGGGGCCCGTGCCATTCAGGTAGGAACCGCCAACTTCGTAAATCCCTCCACGGCTGTTCAAATTGTGGATGGCCTGACCGAGTATATGCGCCAAAACAGGCTCGCCCGCATGGATGAGCTGGTCGGAAGCCTGGAAATCAGTTAGTTTTCTCTCTTAAGAAACTCAACTCAAAATGGTCGGTTATTTCATTTTTTCGTGTTTTCGTAATAGTTTTTATTTACTTTTTTGGTTCCGGCTTATCCGAGCTGGAAATTAAGGCCTTTCATTCCAGAGCTTCTCAAAAGGCTTATGTGGCCAGTGCCTTGGCCAAGGCACTCAGAAAATAACGGATATGGCTCATTTCAGCCGCGATGTTGGCCCGATGATTGGCCAGGATCCCGTCCAGCGCGGCGTCTGTTACAATCCAGGGATCCAAGCCGGCGGCCTCGTGGCAGGCATGGATGGCCCGGTTGAGCAGCTCCACGCTGTGACGCGCCTCAAGGACCCCGGAAAAGTCTTCCCTGACCGCATGCAGGATTTTCCCCATAGCTTCTGCAACTCCCTTGGCATAGTAAAAGTAGTCATCCACCTTGAACCAGCTCACCGGCGATCCGTCGTCTTCATGTGTTTTAACGAGGTTTTCGTCACAACTTCCGGCTAGGTCGGCAAAAGCCAATAAAAGGGGAATCAGGGTGTCTGCACGCACATAAAAGTGGGCCTCTCCTCTTTCAAGTTTGTCTGCGTATTTTCGCAGTTCTTTCAGGCTCGCTCTGTATTTTTCTTCCGCCGAGGGCAACCAGTACTTGTCTGGTTTTATCATGAGCCAGTTCATGGCATCTTCGAGGTTCCTGTCGATCGCCGCTTGCGGTCCATGCCGGGACATTCTTTCCATGAGGTTCACACTCGTACGACGCACCACCTCAAGAACACCAAGTTGTATGTTTTCCACGTTGTCCGTAAAACGGATCAGGTCGTTTCTCCGCCATCCCCAGAATCGTTCATTGAGTTCGTAGTCCAAGACGGAAATCGTCGCCTCCACCAGTCGTACGCCCACGGCTTTGGGCTCTTCAAACGCCGGTGGCACGGCTTCAGAAAGTGTCTTTTCCGGCGAATGTGCAAGATCAAGCGACGTTTGATGCTCTGTTGCAGGAGCATGGGTCGACGGATGCTGCGCCATTAGAGCACGTGGGGTGTGCTCACCCGACACGGCACGCTGCGCCTCACCGACACGTTCCGGTTCGCCCAGACCTTCGGGCTCATGCCTGCGCTCGGGACTTGTTTCATGGCCCGTCGAAGGCGTCTCGGTCGACCCAACGGACTCATGGCCCGAAAGATTATGGGGA
>JAFDGP010000154.1 GCA_019309245.1 Deltaproteobacteria bacterium
GGATTTACCGGATTCATGGATCTGAGTCAAATACTGGTCCACAATATTTTTGGTTTGCAACACGCCTTGTTCATTTCTGACCTCCAAGGTCCACCACAGGCAGCCGACCGCTTGCAGGAGATCGAGCCGACCCTTGATGTCTTGCAGGTCCCCCGGGGGCACATGTCCCAATCCCGATACTTCCTCGTGGTAAACATGGGCATTTTGAACCCGTTCGGGGTGGGGGGTCACGAAATCCTCAATCGAGTAATACTGGCTGCGAACCGGCTCGCAGCACTGTGCATGGCCGATATCGAAGGTCACGGCGGCCCCACTGCCGCGGATCAGCTTTTCGAAAAGTTGGGGTTTGCTGGTCCATCCCCATGCCAGATTCTCCAGGCAGACCGTCACCGTCCGTTGTTGGGCGAAGTGGACCAGGTTTCGCAGGTTTGCCATGGTTGTTTTCCACGAAAGCGGCTCGGTAGAATCGTAGCCCAATCCAATATGGATCGTCAGGAAACGGCCTCTGGCCTTGGAGACCAGACGAATGATCCGTTGAAATACGGTTGCCGCCTTTTGAGCCTCCCCCGGATCATCGTGCCCCAGGTCCAACTGGTAGAAAGGGCAATGGTAACGGACCTCCAGAGGGTCGAGTGCGGAAATACGCTGCGCCCATCGGGATATCTCAGGAGGCGTTTCAGGCAGGGCATCGAGATCGAACGACCAGTCCACGCCACCAAAGCCGTTATCCAGGGCGAGCGCCTTGAGGTCATCGGGGTCTGAAAGGAAATTACATATCGCCAGGGTCGGTTTCATTTGCATTGTGTATCGTCATCCTAAGCATCGGGCTTGAATGTGACATGTCCGTTTTCCCAAATCCACCGGTTGCCGATTTTACCGGATCTGCTTTGTTGGTGGGCGCTTGAAGTACAACAGTACGTCGGCACGCTCACCGCCTCGCATCTCCGGCAAACTCGGCAACCGGTGGATCCGGGTTTTTCACATTGCTTGTGACATTCTGGGCGCTTCGATATGATGGACTTTTTACGAAGCCGTCAACGTTGGGTCGGGCAAAAAAGAGTTTGGAGTTCAGGCACTTGGTTGGAAATTCGAAATAGCCGCCCATGGATCTTGTCCCTGGGTCCCAGGGGCCGGATGAATAGCGGCCATTTCTGGTTCTATGTCATATTCCTTGATCTTATTGAGGAGGTTCCTGTAACTTGTTTTCAGCAGCGAGGCCGCCTTTTTACGATTCCAATCCGTGTGCCACAGGACCTGTTCAATCACCCGTTTTTCCGCTCTTCGTACAGCCTCCCGACACACTTCTTTCAAGGTGTACACCCTCATGCCCTCCGATGGGCCCGGCAGGACAGGGTCCGGACTGCCAAGGGCCACAAAACATCGGACCGCATTTTCAAGTTGACGGACGTTGCCCGGCCAGTCGTATTGATAAAACCGGCGGCATACCTCCTCGGAAAGGTACCTGCAGGGCTTGTTATAATAAGCCGCATATTTCCTTAAAAAGTGTTCGCTCAACAACGGGATATCTTCCTTGCGCTCCCTTAATGGAGGAATACGAATGGAGATGACGCTGAGACGATAAAACAGGTCCAGCCTGAACTGTTTCCTTGTCACCATTTCGTCCAGCCTGGCATTGGTGGCTGCCAGAACCCGTGTGTCGATCGGAGTAGTTCTGACGCTGCCCAGCGGAGACAGTTCGCTGTCTTCCAGGACCTGCAAGAGCTTTGCCTGCAAGGCAAGAGAGATCTCACCGATTTCATCCAGGAGAATGGTCCCGCGATGCGCCAGCCGGAACTTGCCGGGCTTGCTCTTATACGCTCCGGTAAAAGCGCCCTTTTCGTACCCAAAAAGCTCGCTTTCAAAAAGATGATCCGGGAGCCCGGCGCTGTTGACCTTGACGAAAGGCTTGTCGGCCCGGGGGGAAAGCCGGTGGATCGCCCGCGCCACCACTTCTTTGCCTGTACCGCTTTCCCCGCTGATGAGCACCGTGAGGTCGGAATCGCATACCTGCAGGATATGCCGCTTTAATGCCGTCATGGCCGGGGTCTGGCCGACGATCATGGCGTCCAGCGTCGTCTGGGCGTTGCCGGTATAAGCTGACCGGCGCACGAGATCCTCAATGGCTTTTTTCAAGGCATCCGGACGAAAATTCTCTGAAAGACAGACAATGTCCGGCCGGGCCCCCACTGCCGTCTGGCCGGGCGGAACGTCCCGTGCCCCAATGAATATCATGGGCACGGCTTTTTTCCCAAGACCACAATCGCGTACGAAGTCCGTGTAGTGACCATTATTAACACCCGGACCAATCACCACCAGGTCCGGGGCCATCCGATTATAGACGGGCACAACATTTTCTTGTCCTGTCACGCCGACCGCTTGAAAACCCAGCGCTTCGGCCAGCTTGGTAAGGTAGTCACACGCGGAGGCCATGTTGTCGACCGTTAGTACTTTAATGGTTTTCATCGCTGCAAACCTCGTTTCAGTCCATGTTCTTGTGGTCGCCGAGCTGTTTCTTAAGGTCCTTGGTGCTGGTTTCCCCAGACCTGACGATGAAAACAACCACCCCTGTGAGCCCTGCCAACGGGCGCAATTCAATGGTTGTGCTCTTGGGCGGGCCGTGTTTCGGTCTAAGGACTGCCGCGCATGTCGTCGGCGCTACCGGTTGCTCTTCTGAAACGGCGAGGGACGCCTTGTCCAGCAAGGTCCGACAGGAGGACGGATCAAAAAAGGCATGAATTTTCAACCCGATAATGTCCGCCTGGTCATATCCCGTCAGCAAGGCAAAGGCCTGATTGGCCCCAAGTACCGTGTCCGTGCGGCAGACGATAGCAGGGTCGGGGATTTGATCAACGACCAAAAGCCGTTGGAGAATCGATCCGGAGGCGTCCAAATCATGGGGGTGGAGTTCCTCAGGTGAAAGCAGCCCATCGGGACGCTCTCTCAGAATATCGGGCAGAGGCAGGCCGTGCTGATCCAGCATCCGCATGACTTCGGCTGCAGGGATCTTGTAGTTTCTTCCAACCCTGAATCCTTTAATTTGGTTGCGTTCGATCCAGCGTCTTACCGTCGTGTGGAATACTCCGAGCAGTTCAGCCAGTTCGGGTGTTGAAAAAAAAGCCTTTTCCATGCTGTGTCCCCCAAGTGCGAAGGTGTGTTGCAACCGCACGGCATGTGACTACCTTGCCTTGATAATAATGTCTGGTGACCGCGGTTCTCGTTTCGGTGGATGGGAAGGGTTTCTTGACACGCGTGCTTTCCAGCATTGCAAGGCAGCCACCCCCAACAAAAGCAAGAAGGATGCCAAAAGAGGCGCAGTGCGATAACCTGTTGATTTTTTACGCGTGCTCCTGTCGCCTTTGATTTGTTCGGGCCTGCAAGAAAACACTGATGAGACAATTTGGTGTCTCAAAATGTCTCCGGACTGTCTCGCATGTAACAACGGTGACACCTCAGGGGCAGGGCGGTGGCCTTGGGGGTTACCTCGGGCCCAGCGGAGCCGCGCCTTTTCGGGAATTGATGTTGAGCGTGGCCATCCGGCGATACAGCGTGGCTCTGCTGATCCCGAGTTGGCGGGCTGCCAGAGTCCGATTCCCGTTGGCCGCTTCAAGGGCACTGAGCAGACGGCGCTTTTCGTCACGCACAGACCCGCCTGTGCCCGGCAGCCGGGCGACCAGGCGCGAGTGCAGGATTTCCGATGGCAGGTCCTCCACATCGATGACAGTTCGCTTGCAGTGCAAGGTGGCAAAATCAATGGCACTCTTAAGCTCCCGCACATTTCCGGGCCAGTCGTATTCCAAGAGTGCCCGCATCGCGTCTCTACCTACATCCCGAACGTCCTTGCCCGTGGCCGCGCGGCTCTGGCTCAAAAAAGAGACTACCAGAAGCGGGATATCTTCACGGCGCTCCCGAAGTGGCGGCAGTTCGATACGGGCCACGCGGATTCGGTACAGCAAGTCCGATCGAAAGCGCCCTTTTTCCGCTTCTTCACTCAGGTTCCGGTGGGTGGAGGCCAGCACACGGACGTCTATCTTTCGGGGCGTTGATTCTCCCAGACGCGTGATCTCCTTTTCTTCGAGTACCCGGAGCAGACTGGTCTGCATATTCTTTGAGATGTCTCCAATCTCGTCCAGCAAGAGCGTGCCTCCATGGGCTACCTCGAAAAACCCCCGATGGTCTTCCACGGCCCCGGTGAACGCCCCCCTCTTGTGCCCGAACAACTGACTGGTCAACAGGGAATCGTCCAGGCCCGCACAATTCACCGCGACAAACGGCTTATCCTTTCTGTGGCTGGCCGAATGAATCGCACGGGCAACCAACTCTTTTCCGGTCCCGGTTTGCCCTTCGATCAGCACCGTCCAATCTACCTTGGAGACCTCCCTGATCTTTTGATAGACGGCCTGCATGGGCTTGCTTTTTCCCACCAGATCGTGGAAGCGGGCCTTGTTTTCGAGCATGCGCCTGAGATCATAGACCTCCGACATGTCATACAAAAAAAGAATCTGTTTTTGAGGATTGCGCGGATCATCCGCCACCTCGATGTCCATCCAGTATCTGCGTGATTCCTGAAATCGTACTTGCGCCTGCAGCTTCCTTCGGGCCCTGGGATGGTGTCTCAACATGTTCTTCAGTTGTGTCTTGTCACTGTCGTCGAAAAAGAACACGTCCTGCCAATGTTTTCCCAACACAGCCATTTTTCCCTTGCCGATCAGGTCTTGTGCGGTCTTGTTCAAAAACGTGATTCGTCCCGCTTGGTTGATGGTCGCAATTCCGAGGCGGAGCATGTTCAAAATGGACAACAAATCGTCGTGGCCCTTTTTGACAGTTTGAAACATTTCTTCAAGCTTGGCCTCCACGTACTGACGCTCCGCCATTTCGCGGGCTACACTCTCAATGGTCTGGTTTGTCATTTTTTTCAAGGATTCCAGGAGCTCCACCTGAGATCCGCCTGAGACACGGGCGGTCAGATCGCCTTTGGAGACCCTGTGCAGGACGTCGAAGTGCTCGGCCAGGCCGATGGCAAATTCGTGGGAAAGGTCCACGATTTCCCCCAGGTCTTTGGCGGTCAGATTCACGATATGTTTGAGCTTGGCGATTAAATCCAGCCTGGATGTTTCACCAATCCGAACGGTTGGGTTGCCTGAGGAGATTTCATTTAAGGCCTTGAAGACATCGGACAGTCCCTGGGCCAGCTCCACATTGATGGTCCGCAGGGTTTCTTCGCTTTTGCGCAGGGCTTCTTCGGCCTTTTTACGCTCGGTCAGCTCGAGCCGGAGCTGCTCGGTCGTCTGGGCGAGTTTTGCAGTGCGCTCCTTGACCCGTACCTCGAGTTCGTCCCGCGCTTTTCGCAGGGCCTCTTCTGCGCGGTTGCGTTCGGCAAGGCGTTCTTCTTCGATCTGGAAGACATCCCAGAATAGCCGGGCGGCGACATGGTCCATCAACATCACTTTGTCGGGCTTGGTGCGAGAGATTTCGTTGGCCACCTCTTCGTGGCCGGTCAGCTCGATGATCATGTTCAGGTCTTTAAGCTGATACAGGTCCCGATAATCCTGTGTGGTGTAAATGCCTTGCTCCTGGGCGTAACGGAACCCCATGGAATTGGGGTTTCTGCAAGCCACCCCAATAAGGCGCATGGGAAGCTGACTGAGCTTTTCAGCGAAGATCATGTCCATGATTGCCTTACAGCCCGGTCCGCCCCCCACGATACTGACATTGACCGGTTTCACATTTTCCATGAGGCCACCTCCGGGAAACGGGTTTCAAAAATGGACGGCAACGATTGTCTCAGCCCCATGAGACAATGATACATATTACACCACCCACCAAGCCCATGTCAAACCATCTGGGTTTCCCCGGATCCACCGGTTGCCGAGATTGCCGGAGATGCGAGGCGGTGGGCGTGCCGACGTACTGTTGTACTTCAAGCGCCCACCAACAAAGCAGATCCGGTAAAATCGGCAACCCCGAAGGGCCAAAAAAACGGAGATCAAAATGGATCTGCCCACGCTGAAGCCAAGTGAAGGGTTTCAACCAGCGTTTTTGTTCAACACGCTGCAATCATTCCATAAGAGTCCGATCTTCGTTTTTTTGGCGGTGGATTTGGGGTTTCCTGAGTTTTCCACATTCGGCAGCGCTGACGAACCCGGCCCTTCATGCCGTTTGGGGGCAACTGGTGACAATCCAAG
>JAFDGP010000155.1 GCA_019309245.1 Deltaproteobacteria bacterium
CAGTTACGGGGTGTACATCCGGGCCTATGATTCTACGAACAATCATTCTGTGGGCCAGCAGGCCAATGTGGTGTTTACGGACAACACGGTTTCAAACAGTGCGAGCTACGGGATCCGGATCTACAGCCACGACTATGGTGCAACGGATGTAGATATTACCGGTGGGAACGTGACGGGCAGCGGCAGCCACGGGATCTACGCAGACACCTATTACTACGCTGAGTCTCAGGTTGATATCGACCATGTAACAGTGACGGGAAACAACGGCGATGGGATCTACCTGTACCCGTACCACCGTTCGCGGATGCGGGCTACGGTAAGCGGCAACACGCTGAGCAGCAACACGGGCCGGGGCATCTACATCTATGCCCGCAACAATTACACGTACAAGCCCAAGTCGGTGTTTGTGATTGAGGGAGACGGCACGGCAAGTGGGGACCCGGGCATCTACACCTACAATGAGTACAGTTATTTGCAGGCGGATGTGACGGGCAACACGGTGCACGATGCCACCACAGGGATTTACTGCAACAGTTATTCGTACCAGAACTACACCACTGAGATATTGATCAGTGCAAATGAGGTGTACTCCAACACGGGTACGGGCATTTGGTGCAACCGGGGTTATCGGAGCACCATGAGCGCTGAGGTCCGCAACAACCTTGTTTATGACAACGGCAGCAGCGGTATTGTCTGCCAGCGGGCCAACAGCGATGCCATGAGCGCGGTGGTGACAGCCAACAGCGTTCATGATAACGGCGGCCATGGGGTGTATGTCCAGGCCACAGAGACCACACGGGTGCTTTTCAATTCCCTGTACTTTAATACAGGTTACGAGTTGTACAACGACAGCACATATCCTGTTGATGCCCGGTTCAATTACTGGGGAAACGAGGCCACTGCAGAGATGCAGGCAGGCTCCGGGTTGATCAATATTACCACTATCCGAGACCAATTTGATGATCCAAGTGTCGGACTCGTCAATTATTGGAATTGGTCGGCCGCCCCTGTCGATAACAGTGCCAGTATTGCGTCGAGAATTTTTTGTCCGTTATCAGGGGATGTCCTGAATGAAGGCGCGGTGGTGATTCAAGGGGTGGCCCACGCTCGAGACGGCATTGACCGCGTTGAGGTCAGCCTTGATAACGGATCAACCTGGGAGAATGCATCATTCGATTCGACCTTTTTTGGAAAGACACTCTGGAGCTGCCCCGTTGATGCGATTTATGCGTCTCCTACGCCTTATACGATCGTGTCACGGGTGGTAGACGTCCATGGGGCTGTGGAGAGCCCGGGCGACCAGATCTCCATTACAGTAAGCAGTAGCGAGCCCACAACAGCGGGGTCACTGGATTGGGATGAAACCTGGTCAGGCGCAGTCGAACTTCAAGGCGATGTGGTGGTGCCGGAAGGGGTGACGCTCACGATTCAGCCCGGTACGACGATTACCGCTCCAGCCGGATTTGATGCGAGCTATAGCGGCAGCGACATTCATAACACCGAGTTCATCGTCCACGGGACCCTTCTGGCCGAGGGCACGGAGTCTGAGCCGATTGTATTTACTTCTGCCGACGGTGCGCCTGCCAAGGGGGATTGGATTGGTCTAAAAGGCGATGGTAAGCTCTATCTCGAATGGATTACCGTTGAATACAGTACTTATGGCATCCATTTTACCGGAAGTTTTGATGACGATACACTTCAGGTTTACGCATGTACCGTGCAGCATACTTCTGGCGATGGCATTACCGCGTATGCCAATACCGGGGCTTCCATAGATGTGCTGATCGAAAACAGCACGATTACAGACAACGACCGGTGGGGAATCTACGGCAACAGTTCCGGGGCGAACACGGTTCTCGACGCAGGTATCTCCAATAATCAAATCACGAATAACGGCAACCGGGGGATCTACCTCTATGCCCAGGGGAACAATAACAATGCAAAGATTATCGGGTGGGTCGCCAACAATACCATTGACGGACATCCGGATCAGGGAATCTATACGTATACGTACTATGGCGGTATTTCTGAGCTCACGATTGACAACAACACAGTGAGTCACTCCGGAACCGGGATTTATGTTGATTATACGACCGCCTCATCCAGCTCCACGGTGACGATTTCGAATAACACGGTGCATACCCAGACAAAGGGTATCCGGGTTCGGACAAACAATTCTCACCTTTCCCCCTTGATCGATAACAACGATGTCCACGATCACACCGAAGACGGCATTTATTGCGAATACACCAATTCATCGAGCTATCACCTCATTCCCACGCTGCAAGGAAACCAGGTTTACAACAATGGGACCAACGGAATCTATCTAAACTGCAGCCAGGTTGCAGAGGTTCACAATAACAGCCTCAGTGAAAACACTGATTACGAGCTTTTCAACAATTCTTCCATCGCGGTGGATGCCACGAGTAACTGGTGGGGCGTAGATACGACCAATGAGATGAATGCAGGGGGAAACCCCAAAGATATTGAAGCGATTTTTGATTCCTATGATGACGGCAGCAAAGGTACGGTGGACTATGACAGTTGGCTCACGGTTTATGCCGTCCCGGCAGACCCCACGCTCAATGCCGTAACCTCTCCAACAGGGGGGGCGACCCAGGTCCTTTCCGGGACCAAAGAAACTGATACTGCCATTATCTTAAACGGTGCCGAAGTGGTCCCATCAGACACTGAAACGACCTGGAGCTACGAACTGACCCTTACGGAAGGCCGCAACCCCATTGCCCTGTATGCCCGGAATACAGACGGTCTGGCAAGCGGGGTGGTGACGGCTGAAATCATTCGCGACACCACCGCCCCTCAAGTGCTTTCCTCTGTGCCGGCAGACGGTGCCGTGCTGAACCGGGTGGTCGAATCCATTGAGATCACCCTGTTTGAGGAAAGTACAGCCATTGATGATACAGCGACCCTGGCAGGGGCCAGCGTTCAGGACGAAGGGGCTTCAAGCGTATCGGGGACTTGGACCCTGGACAACAATTCCGCGGTTTTTACCCCGGATGCTGCGATCGGGGAGGGCGCCTACACCGTCACACTCCATCCTACCGATACGCCATTGGGCAATACCCAGGTGGCCTCCATCAGCTTTACGATTGATCTGACCGTTCACAGATCGTTCCTGCAGATGATTTGACCACGTGGTCTTACGACTTATTGATTGCTTCTGAGGGGACAAACCACTACACGCTCTCTGCCCGGGATGCAGCCGGCAACTGGAGCGCGGAACTGCCGTTTACCATCGTTTTGGATCGCGTCCCGCCGGCCTTCCAGACCTCGGCTCCACAAGACGGTGTAGATACCTCAGTGCAGCCTACAGTTATTGCGTTTACATTTTTTGATGAAACCACCGGCATTGATGAAACCGCCTCCATTGCCACCGGGCAAGTGAAAGACAGCCAGGGCCAGGATGTATCGGGCTCCTGGGCATTGACCCCTCCGGGGACCTTGACGTTTACCCCTGCCATCGCGCTTGGTGAAGGTCACTATACTGCCAGTATGACTGCCTATGACCTTGCCGGAAATGCCACGAGTAAAAGTATTTCATTTACCTACGATGACACCCCCCCAGCGGCTCCTACCTTGAACCCGGTGGAAAGCCCCACCCATTTGGACCATCAAGTGCTCTCCGGCACAAAAGAAGCCGAGACTTCCTTATGGATCAATGGGACAGAAGTTATTGCCTTGAATGGTGAAACAGACTGGACGTATGACCTTGCCCTTGAAGAAGGAGAAAATGTCCTTTCTATTACAACCAAAGACAGGGCTGGAAATGAAAGTCCTCCAGCCACGGGTACGATCGTCTACGATGACGTTGCCCCGCTGCCCGTAACGCTCACAGCCGACGGCAACGGCATCGGCACAACCGTGCACCTTGACTGGTCGGGGTATGATGAAGCAGGCCAGGAAGATGTGGCCTCCTACCATATCTATATGGATACCAGCCTGTTTACCCAGGTAGGCAGCATGACACCACTTACGACCTTGCCGGCAGGGACTTTTACCTACGACGTGACCGGCCTGATGACGGGGACAGCGTACTATTTTGCGGTGGTGGCGGAAGATGAAAACGGCAATGCCCTGTCTTCCGTAACCCCGGTCAGTGCGATCCCGACAGACACGGTCCCACCGGTTTTCAGCGGCCTGGATTGGATCGATGTGGATGCCAGCGAAGCCGTAAATGTGGGGGACCAGTACATCTTTCACTTCAGCGAGGCCATGGATGTGAGTGTGATTAAAGACGGGACCCCAGACGCCAACACCCATCTCGTGCCTGCGGGAAATACCATTTATGGCACGACCAACACGATTTCCTGGAGTGCAGACGGCCGCGACTGCACGGTTACCGTTACAGCGGGCTATACCATCATCGGGAATGAGATCGTCACTCCAAGTTCTTCTGTCACGGATCTTGCCGGAAACCCAGTGACCGGCACGCAGCAACTGCAGGGAGCGCCGGTGATTGCGCCGGATATTGTGTCTATCCGTTTTGATGATGCCGACGGCAGCGGCACGGTCTCTGTGGGTGACCGGTACGTCTTTGTCTTTGATGAGCCGATTGTGCCGGATTCTCTTTCAGACGGGACCACTGAAGCCAATCTGAACCTCTCACCGCAGGGCAAAAAATACGGCACGATCAACAGGATCACCTGGAACAATGATTTTACGGAAGTCACCATTGATATTACGGCAGGCTTTACCATCATCGGAAACGAGACAGTTGACCCGTCCGACCTGGTGACCGATGTGGATGGCAATCCAGTGGAAAACACGGCCACTTTGAACCTGGTGGACGTGATTGCTCCCGAGGTGCAGGACGTCCAGGCTGTTTACATCAGCCCGGTGAGTGCCACCGATAATTACAGGCTGACCATTCAGTTCAATTCAGCCATGGATCCGGCTGTGGAGCCGGTGGTGACTCTCACAAGCAGTGGCGGGACCGATCCAATCGTTCCTGCGGGCGGCCAGTGGCTGACCACCCGGTACGCCAACGATACCTACACCACCCCGGACATTGTCCTGTCCCAAGGCATGGACGGCACGCTCACAGCGGGCGTCAGTGCGGCTCAAGACTGGGCTGGAAATCCCATGGCCGCTGCACCCAATGTCTTTACTGCCATATTGGATGCCACGCCGCCGGAAAATCCTGGGATCACCGTGTCTTCTGTGGACTGTGACTCCGCCACGCTGTCTTGGAGTGGCTATGCCGCCCCCGAGGATCTGGCGGGCTTTCAGATATACGTGACGACAGAGGGCAGCTTTACCACCGTAGATGGCACGTCCTTTGTTGATCAGATTGGCCCCCAGATGCAGAGCTATGAAATCGGTCCCCTTGCGACTGAGACAAATTATTACGCGGCTGTAGCGGCCCTGGACAGCGTGGGGAATTTTACACCCACTGTCACCTCTCACTCCGTTTTTATTGCCCAGCCTGTTCCGCCAGCGGCCAGTATTACTATTGGAGCCGGGAGCAACCCGGACGAGGCCGTTATTTCCTGGGTTGGTTACGATACAAGCGGGCTGTGTGGATTTGTGGGTTTCAGGCTCTATATGGAAGAAGTGGACTTTACCACAGTGAGCGCCCTTGTCCCGATTGCCACGTTGGATGAGACAGAGCGCGGGTATACCGTATCGGGCCTTGACCGAAGCAAGACCTATTATTTTGCTGTCGTGGGTTATAACCAGGCCGACCAGTTTGCAACCAACGTGACGACAGCAACCTGGTCTGACCCCTATACCGGGGGCATTACAATGGACACGACCATTGGTGGTGGAGATCAAAAGGAAATTGCCATTCATCAAACGATCATCGTGACCGCCGGGGCAACCCTTACCATTGAGCCGGGGACGACCCTGTATTTCGCCCCGGGTACGGGCATTAATATTCAGGACGGTGCGCTCATTGCTGAGGGAACGGCCATAGCGCCTGTTGTTTTCACCTCGGAGCAGGATCAGGGCGATGGTACGCCGGCGCCCGGTGACTGGAACGGCGTCACCCTTGGAGCAGGAGACACGGGGTCTGTGTTGCGTCATGTGTTTGTCAACTATGGCCGAGGTCTGCACATCAACGGTTGTACCCCCACCGTTGAAGCCTTTACCGGCCTGAGCAACAGCGGATCAGGACTTTTGGTGAGTAACGGCGGCCAATTGACGACTTCTGAAGCCCTGCTTCAGTATAACGAGATCGGTGCCGCCATTGAGAACGGGGGGCAACTTACGATCACAGGCTCGGTGATCAAGTACAACACAACCAATGCAGCGTCAGACAATACCGAGACCATGGAGGCACAGGGCAACTGGTGGGGATCTGCAGATACGGATACGATTGAAAGCGGTCTTATGGGCGATGTGGACTACGATGACCTGCTTACCCCCTTTCTTACCGAAGAACCGGTGCTCACCCCGGCCCTGGATACTGCAGATGGCGAGATCCTTGTCGGGAGTCAACAGATTGACCTTTTGCTTGCCGCCCGTAATGGGGAGGAAATGCGAGTCAGCGAGGACTCGGCGTTTTCAGGCGTCTTTTTTGAAGAGTTCGCAGCGAATAAAACGTTCACATTGTCTGAAGGCGGAGGGATCAAGACCATTTATGCCCAGTTCAGGAGTCCAACGGGAACGGAATCGACTTCTGTCTCATTACACGTGGAATATATTACCGAGGGCCCGGTGATCACATCGTTGAGCCTGACTGAGGGGCAGGAGATCCACCGGCCTATCATCGTTTCAGCGGAAGCCACAGCGGCCCTGGGGCTAAGTGCTTTGGAATTCTATGTAGACAATGGCCTGATGACAAGCACCGATTCTGGAACACTGAGTTATCGTTGGGATGTGCGGCAGGCGGGCAGCGGCATTCACCGGGTGAAACTGTTGGCCCGGGATGCACTAGGCAATATTGCCACCTCTGAGATGAATGTGGTGCTGGACCTCCAACCTCCGCTGGCTCCGGTAATTACCGAGCCTGCAGATGAATTGGTTCTGACCTCGGGGAGCGTGACCGTCCGGGGTACGTCGGAACCTTTTGTGCCATTGCAGCTTCGGCGGAGCGGATTTGTCGTGGGCCAAGTGACGCCTGCTGAGGACGGGACCTTCGAGGTGGCGGACATCGGTCTTCTGGAGGGCAATAATCGGTTTGTGGCCGTTGCACAAGACAATGTGGGCCGGAGCCCTGAGTCAAATGCCGTGGATGTGGTTTTCGACTCCAGCCTGCCCTCAGCGCCCGTGCTGTTGAGCGTGGACGTTAAGGCCGGAGTCGGTGTGGGCCTAGAGTGGCGGTATGCTGAGACCGGAGAGAAACCCTCGGCGTTTGCCCTCTATCGGCACCCCGCGCCATTTTCCGACCCGAGTACGGCAACCCTTGTGGCAGAAAATATTTTTCAGCTCGAGTACTTTGATTCCAGTGTAACGGAAGGTCAATGGTATTACGGCGTCGTGGGGATAGACGCAGCAGGCAATGCCAGCGGGCTTTCCAATGTGATCGGCGGGCTCTACGATAATACACCACCGGCCTTTTCTGTCAGTTTTAACCATGTGCCCCCAGTCGGTACAGGGGCATTGACGGTGACTCTGGTCGCGAGTGAACCACTGAGTAATACCCCGACGCTGACCATTAGCCCCCGGGGGGCCTCTCAACCTGTGGCCATCGGTCTTGCCCGGGATGATGAGGTGACGTATTCTGGTATATTCACCGTTTCAGGGGATATGCCTTCCGGAGCCGCCGAGATATTTGTTTCCGGTACCGATGTTGCCGGAAATGCGTTCTCTGGCACACCGACAGGGCCTTCCCTGGTGCTGGATACGGTCGGACCGCAAGGGGCCCTAACGGTGAATGTTACGGAACCGGTGCAGGTCCTGGATACGGTCGATGTGGATGTGACCCTTTCCCTGAGCGAGCCTGTCAAGACCGGGAGCACGCCCACATTGCAGTTCAATCCGCCCACAGGCGAACAGGTGACCATCGCCTTGACGGGTTCAGGTTCGGACTGGAACGGCACCTTCTCGCTGGAACCAACCATGGGCAGCGGCAGCGGTCAATTTGTATTTTCTGCTGTGGATGGCCTGGATAATACGGGGACCCGGATTTCATCAGGGGCCCAACTTGAAATCTACAATACGGCCACACCCCTACCGGCACCGGCTCCGGGCAACCTCACAGCAACAACGCTTTCAGGCGGTCAGGTTTCCCTGAGTTGGGATGCTGTTGACAAGGCACAGACTTACAAGGTGTACCGCAAAGAAGGGGCCTGCAGTTCGGAACCTACCAATGCGATTGCAACCGGGCTCACTACCACCCTGTTTACGGACAGCCCTCCGGCTGACGGGGTTTACTGCTATGCCGTGACTTCCGATCGTCTTGGATCGGAAAGCGATCTGTCCAATCTTGCTTCAGGGTTTTCGGATCGGACAGCACCCCTGGTGCCGGAAAACCTTGCCGTTGAATTATTGACCAACGGTGTGCGGATTTCTTGGGACCGTCCAAGCTCTGGTGATGTGCCGTTGCAATACCATGTCTACAGAGACGGCATGGTGGTCAAGACAGTCCCCGATTCGGGCATGCACATGTCGGTCGTGGATTATCCGGGTACGGGTGGCGTTTACAGTTATACCGTGGCGTCCGTGGATGCGGTCGGCAATGAATCGGCGCTGTTTGACCCTCCGGTCGTTCAGAATCTGACGGTTGGCGCAGTCTCCAATCTTCAGGCCTTTGTAAACGACGGAAATACGCCCTTGATTACCTGGAGCAGTGATGATCCATCTGCGGTGGGATTTAATATCTATCGGGGTGGCATTAAACTCAACAGTACGCTTATCACGGAGACCTCTTATGAAGACACCTCTTATGCCGGGGCTTCGGTCGTAGAGTATCAAGTGCGTGCCATAAACGGCAGTGGTGATGAAGGGCCGGGAAGGTCCATGCGGGTTTTTCCTCTCGGCATTTCAGCCAGATCCAACCCCGACGACGAAGGCTATTCGCAACCGCTACTCACACGGTATTTCAATACCTACAGGGTGATATTAACCAATAAAGACGTAGCGCAAGCGTTGCCGATCGCCGAGATCACTTGCCGTGTTACGGTAGACGGGGAGGAGGAGTTTCAAGCCACCAGACAACTCGATATCCAGGTACCGCCAGGAGAAACATTCAACGAAAGCTTTGTATCACCGGTGGAGGCGTCCTTGAAGGATCGGATCCTGGCCATTACTGTAGAACAAGGTGACGGCTCTGGCGGACAAGTGACCTACCACCGCAGCCTTGTCTTTGACA
>JAFDGP010000156.1 GCA_019309245.1 Deltaproteobacteria bacterium
GGGTTCGATTCCCATGCACTTCCGCCATTTTTTTAAGGCAGGCTTCGGCCCAAAAAGGCCTGACCTGAGACATCCAGAGCTCCTGAGATAACCATCCGGCTTCGAACTCGACCAAAAATTGAACATTTTTCAAAGGCCTCTACCCGATCAGGGTACGAAACGCCGAGATGGTCTGGGCATAATCCGGGCTCCCGAAGATCGCCGATCCTGCCACGAAGGCGTCCGCGCCGGCTTGTGACACGGACCGAATCGTGTCCTGATTCACCCCCCCGTCCACCTCGATCAACACGTCCGGGTTTCTTGAATCCACCATGGCTCTGAGGTCCTGAATCTTGCGAACAGCCTGGGGGATGAATTTTTGTCCTCCGAAGCCGGGATTCACGCTCATGACCAAGATCAGGTCCACATCCTCCAGGATCCATTCCACCGTGGAAAGCGGGGTGGCGGGATTCAAAGACACGCCCGCCTTCATCCCCAGCGCCTTGATCGCATGAACAGTCCTATGAACGTGGTAGCAGGCCTCCGGATGAACGGTCAGAAATGTGGCCCCTGCGTCTGCAAAATCTTCCAGGTACAGATCCGGATTTTCAATCATGAGGTGAACATCCAGGGGAAGCGTGCTCACCTGTCGCACCGCCCGGGCCACCAGCGGCCCGATCGTGATGTTCGGTACAAAATGCCCGTCCATCACGTCTACGTGGATCCAATCCGCTCCGGCGGCCGCCACTGCCTGAACCTCTTCACCGAGCTTCGAAAAGTCGGCGGATAAAATAGATGGCGCAATAATCTTCATGATTCTCCTTTCAAGCGTCTACGCAGGCCGGAGGTGTTGATGCGGCCCATGGTCATACCGGCCCGCCCGGTTACCGCCGCAGACTCCACCACAAGAGCGTCGTCTTGATAAAGAAAAAAAGCCCCCTCTTCGAGCGGCGGCAGGATTGCCCACACGTCTTGTCCCGGCGGCCAAAATCGGTCCAACAAATCATAGAACACTCCAAAAGCATTCACCCGAAGCCTGATGCGAGTTTTAAGGAACCCGGCCGGAATCGGATAGTGCAGCAACAACAACCGCCGTCGCTCAAACACCGTTTCTTTGCGCCCGTTGACCGTAAGATCCACCCGGGTCCCGGCGGTGACTGGATAACCGAAGCGGGGGTGTTGTTCCACCACGATATCCATGGGCATGTCATCACGTTGCACCCGGAGGATCTTTCCCAGTCCGAGGTGTGTCTCTTCGATCACCATGATCGCCTCTTGCGGGGAACACCCGATCACACGGGGCATCTTGAATCGCTCCGGCCGCGGCCCAAGGCCCACCAGCAGATCGACAGGGGTTGCCCTGGTCACGACCCGACCGGCCTCGGGTGCCTGGCTCAAGACCTCGCCGTTTCGACTGCCCTGAACAAAGGTTTGCGACACCACCCCTTCTGCAAGGCCGTTCTCATCGATGATGATCTTTGCCTCCCGGATATCCAGGCCCACCAGGTTCGGCGTCGAGACCATCTCCGGACCTTTGGAAACAACGATCCTGACGTCCCGCCCCTTCTTGATTTCCGCCCCGGGTGCGGGGTCCTGATGCGCGATGTGGTTCTTGGCGACATCGCGCCGGTATTCATACCCCGCCACCTTGGTGTTCAACCCCAGGTCGGTGAGCAATTCGAGAGCATAAACCACGTCTTTTCCAACCAGGTCAGGCACAATGACCACGTCCTCGCTCTTTACAATGACCCTCAGGGTCATGTACCCCACCACACCCGCGACAATTACAAAGAGAACCAGCAGCCCGGTTATCTTCAAAAACGCTTTGATGCGCCTAACCCCTTTTTAACCGAATCGCAAAGAATCCGTCCATGTCATGCCTGTGCGGAAGGCTTCTGAATACCCCTGCACGATCCAGCAGGACCTCGGCCGCCTCAGCGGGGAAACCCGCCGATCCGTTCTCTATAGCAAACTCCCCGTGTCTTTTCAAAAAACCTTCCACCACCGCCTCGGTTTCTTCAGGCTCAAAAGTGCATACGCAGTACACCAGCCTCGCCCCGGGCTTGACCCATGCCGCCACCGCCTCCAGCAAGGCCTGCTGTCGGGCAGACAGGCGCTTTAAATCCCCGGCACGTTTTTGCCATTTGGCGTCGGGATTCCTTCGAATGACGCCCAGTCCGGAACAGGGCGCATCCAGCAAGATCTTGTCAAAATCCCCGAAAGGCCTTTTGGAACCAGGTCTCAACAAATCCAACCGCCGGGTCTCCACGCATGACACTTCGAGCCTGGCCAATGCAGCCCGCAGTGCACAGAGCTTGCTCGCATCCCGATCCAGGGCCACCACCTCGCCCCTGTCTCCCATGAGCTGGACAAGGTGTCCTGTCTTTCCGCCCAGGCCGGCACAGGCATCCAGGATCCGGTCCCCCGGCTGCGGGTTCACCAGGTATGATACGAGCTGTGCAGCCTCGTCCTGCACCTGAAACCACCCTTTCCGAAATTCGGGCATCTGGGCAAGGGATCGATTCAGGCCCTTGAGAATCAACGCGTCCGGAGCGAAATTCCCTGTTCGAATGTCTTTTACATGTGGCTGCAATGCGTCCAACAAATCATCTCTGGAAATCTTGAGACGATTGGTCCGAAGGGTGATCCCCGGAATCCGGTTGTTCGCCCGGCAAAGCGCTCCGGCCTCATCCATACCCATCTGCCCGACCCACCGGTCAACCATCCACCGGGGATGCGATTCCCACACGGCCAGCGTGGTTACCGGATCGCATCCTTCCGGGGGCTTGTTGATTGCCTCAAGCTTTGCGGACGCGGTGCGTAGAGTTGCGTTTACAAACGGCGCCACCCATGGGGCTCCGGTCTGCTTTGCCAGAGTTACACACTCATTTACCGCGGCTGAGGGCGGAATCCGGGTAAGAAAAAGAAGCTGGTAGAGCCCGAGGCGGATAACATTCATCACACGGGGCCTGATTTTGCGCAAAGGTCGGCTGGCCAGTTTCTCGATCATCCAGTCGAGTCGGCCCCGCCACCGCAGGACCCCAAAGGCCAGTTCAACCGCCAGGGCATGATCCCGGTGGCAAAGACCAGGGTACTCGGAAACCACACGGGCCAACACAGCATCCAGGGTTTCATCCGATTGGTCGAGCCGGTTCAAGACCCGTACTGCAATCTGCCGGGAAACAGCCACCATCAGCGAGCACCACAAACACAAAGAGGATATGGAAAAAGGGCCATTTATGGATGGAAACTAGCCAAGTACCGTGCCCGCACACAACCGATGCCCCCTCAAAAACTCGGCAGAGCTGAGCCGCTTCCCGGATTCGAGCCGCACCTCTTTTAAGGAGAGCACACCGTCGCCCGTGGCCACATCCAGATCCCCGGGGAACGCCTCCAAGACCGTGCCGGGCACGTGGTTGGTCTTTTTATTCACGGCCTTGGCTCGAAACACGGCAAGCCGTTTTCCATCCAGCACGGTAAAGGCTCCCGGCCACGGATACATCCCGCGCACAAAGGCATCCAGAGCAACAGCGGACCGGTTCCAGTCAATGCGCGCGTCTTGTTTCTTCAGCATCGGGGCATACGTGGCCTTTGCGTGGTCTTGAGGGGTACCCACAAGTGTCCCGGCCTCCAGACGTTTCAATGTGTCGATCAACAGGCACGCCCCCAGTTCGGCCAGGCGATCATGAAGGCTTGCAGCGGTTTCTTCCGGTTCGATGGCCGTGCGGGCCGAAAGCAGGATATCCCCGGTATCCATGCCCTCGTCCATCCACATGGTCGTCACCCCCGTCTCGGTGTCACCGTTGATGATCGCCCATTGAATGGGGGCGGAACCTCGATACCTGGGCAGAAGAGAGGCGTGCACATTGATGGCTCCAAGCCGGGGGATATCCAGTACGATTTTCTTGAGGATCTGCCCGTAGGCCACCACCACCAAGACATCCGGCGACAGGGCTGTCAACGCTTCGATCATCCCCGGCTCTTTGGCGTCGGCCGGCTGTAAAACCTTGTAGCCGAACGCCTCGGCCGCCTTCTTAATCGGGGGCGCCTCCACCCGCCTTCCCCGTCCCTTCGGCCGGTCCGGATTGGTGACCACGGCAACCACCCGATGGTGATGATCGTGCAGGGCCCGGAGCGCGGGCACCGCAAACGCCGGGGTCCCCATAAAGACGATCCGAAAAGTGCCCATGTTTTGCTCCTTTATGACAAGAGCACCCTAGAGAATGTCAAACGTGACGTTGACGTCCACCACCGGGCGACTTTTCTGGTTGGTATAGATCTTCAGGTGATCCTGGTTCTTTCCCTGTTTGAGATTTTCAAAGACCGGTTCGACCAGGACCTGCGCCACTCTGCCGGGACGAATATCCTTGGTGGTGGCCTTAAATAGCGACTTTTCCACCTCGACCTTGTCGATGTGTAGGCCTTCGCCCCGATTCAAGACCACGGTAACCGGGCGCACTCCAAATCCGCCTTTTCTGAGCTGATCCAGCCGCTTCCGGGTCATCCGGCCGAAGTTGAGCACCTTGGGCCTGACCTCAAGTACGGGTCGGATATTGGCCGACACCCGGATCGTCATCTCCGGTTTCTCCGGATAACTCGTGGACAGTTTCACACTGCCGTTGTACATGGCTGCGGTATCGACCTTGTTTTTCACCTTGACCTGGAACTTTCGGCCTTTTTCCACCTCCTTGACCACCACATCGATCTTGTCCGGAATAGAAACCGAGGCGACCTTGACCTCCAGGGGATCCTTCTTCTGTGCCTCCAGAGCAACAAGTCGGTCAATCGGTTCACCCTCTACACCTCTGAGGTGGACAACCTGAGGCGACACACGAATGGGCACCCACACCTTGCCCTTCAAACCGATGGTCATCTGGGCATGTTTGGGATCATTGGTCGAGACCCGGGCGGTTTTATGCACATTGCCCTGGTAGGCCTTCGTCTTGACTTTCAGCGTGATCTTTCCCTCTCCTCCGGGAGGAATGGTCCGGTCATACCGGGCCACGCTGCAGCCTCAACCGGGTTTGACCCTTTTGATTTCAAGCGGGGCCTTGCCCTTGTTCAAGACCCGAAAATCATGTTTAATCACCTCTCCCTGGGTAACCTGGCCGAAATCAAAGGTCGGTTCTTCGATCACCATGACGGGTACCGGGGCCTGCTCGCCTTTTTTTTCTACCGTCTCCCGGCCTGCGTACACCAGACAAACCCAGAACAGCACCAGACAACAGGTCCAACATACCGTTCTCACACGTCTCATCATGCCGCCTCCTGTTCATAATTCGGTGTGGCAATCGCCCAGGGGACCTGACGCGAACACCCCCACCCTAATTTATCGAAACCTTTGCAAAACTCGTTGCTCTGGCTTACAGGGCCACATTTTGCGCACCGGGCCGCCCGGCAGTCGGGTTGTGCAAAGCTCTCTTATCGTAACCCCTTAACCTGCCCTTTAAGGCAGGTCCCGTGATTGTCAAGTACACCGGGCACCCCGGATCCACCGGTTGCCGAGTTTGCCGGAGATGCGAGGCGGTGGGCGTGCCGACGTACTGTTGTACTTCAAGCGCCCACCAACAAAGCAGATCCGGTAAAATCGGCAACCGGTGGATTTGGGGCACGCCAACCCTAAAACAGATAACGCATAGCCAGCAACATATACCAGGGCCCCGCGCCGATCAGGTCGCCCCGTTCGACCGCTTCCTGAAAAAAAGATTCCACCCCGTTCTTTTTCACCCGGTGGACCTCGATCTTCTCCGACGGTTCCAGGATCTGATCCTGCGGCGGGACATCATCCTCCAGCTCCACAAGCACGCAATGGGCCACCTCTCGGACCAACGCGCTGTTGAGTGTGAGGGGCGGTGAAACCTGCACGATCTTTCCGGTATATCCGGTCTCTTCCCGCAGTTCTCGAAGCGCGCACACCCCCACGTCTTCATCATCCAGCACGCCGGCTGGAAACCCGATGACGTAGCGGTCGAAGATCACCCGATATTGCCGAATAAACAGGATATCTCCGGACCTCTTGAACCGCGGCAGAATCAACACACTGATCCCTCCGTCGGTCCTTTCAATATAATCCCATTCCAGCCGATCCCCCTGGTCGTTTTCATAAACCACCCGTTTTGACCGAATCCAGGGACTCTGGGTGATGCCGATTGTCTCTAGGATCGTCACGGACG
>JAFDGP010000157.1 GCA_019309245.1 Deltaproteobacteria bacterium
ACACGGACCAAAAAAAAGGTTGAGGAAGCTCCGGTCAGCGTGACGGTGCTCACCCGTGAGGATCTGCGGTTCAAGGACATCCAGACAATCGACGATGCCTTGGAACATGCAGTCGGAGTTGATGTGGTAAGAAAGAAAGGTATTGCCGACAGCATCGCTCGTGTTGCGCTACGAGGAATCCCTGGTGACGAACGTACGCTGATTATGATCAACGGGCTGCCGGCCAACGATGGTTATTCAAACCAGGTCCCATGGAATCAGATTCCCATCGACATGGTCGAGCGCATCGAGGTGACACGCGGACCTGGCTCCGCCCTCTACGGCGGAAACGCCATGGGCGGTGTGATTAACATTGTTCTGCGAGAACCCGAGAAGCTGACTGCTCAAGTGCGCGGGGGTTATGCCTGGGGGAATTTCAAAAATGATGGTGGCGAGAAGACAAACTATGGGGAATACCGGTATGGTCTGTACGTCTCCGATCGCCTTGCGGGAAAGCTCGGCCTTAGCGTCGGCTACGATGCAACGTTGTCTGATGGTTATCCCACGGCCCTTGTGACCAAGTCGACTTCGACCGGCGCGGGAACAGTCAGTGGTGGTTATCCTATACAAAGTTCAAGCGGTTCCAACTACTGGGTGGTAGGCGACAAGGGTGACAACACGGCCGATGCCTGGTCACTGAACGTCGGCGGCAGCTATGACACGACCGATACGGGTAAGATCGGCGTGAATGTGACCCGGAGCCATCATCAATACGATTATGATCCGCCGCACAGCTACCTGGAAGGCGGTGTATTTACCGGGCGGGCCAACGCCTATGACGGAACAAGGACATCGACAATCCGAGAAAAGGATTTCCTGTCGGGCCTGGGCGAGGAAGACCATTGGATCACGAACTTGAGTTACCGGGAACGTTTTGGGGATCTAGGTTTTTCCGGCAAACTCGGCTATTGGGACAAAGAAAAGTTCTATACCTCTCCAAATACCAGCAGTTCAGTTGCCGGCGACTACAACGACAGGCCCGGCAAAATCACCGATTCGGAGACCCTCACGTGGATGGCTGATCTGCAGTTGGACTATTCCTTTTCCGATGACCATGAGACCGTGTTTGGCCTTTATTACCGCGGTGACGACTTCGATCAGAAAGAATACGATCTTACCTACTATCGTGATCCGGACAGCAAGACCAGTCAAACGGGACTGACTGAGGGAAAAAGCTCCCTGTACGCTGTCTTCCTTCAGCACGAATGGAAGCTCTCTGAGGCATTGAGCCTTTATGGAGGACTGCGTTACGATTTTTGGAAAACGTCCGATGGGAAATCCGGCGATGTGAGCAGCCCAACCACTTTGGCTGACTCGGACGATGACCATCTCAGCCCCAAGATTAGTGCGAATTGGCATCCTCTGGAGGACACCTACATCCGGGGCGGGATCTCGCAAGGGTTCCGACCGCCGAATATCTACGAACTGTATCGTACCTGGACTTCCAGTACGACTGGCAGGACATACAACTCAAATCCCAATCTCAAGCCGGAGACAGTGTGGAACTATGAACTGGGTGTTGACCAATATCTCTTGGACAGAAAGGTGAAACTGGGCGCAACAGCGTTTTATAGCGAGTTTGACGATTACATCGAGAGCAAGACCATACCTAGGCCTGGCGTACCGGGAAGTAGCGACACCATCAAAGACAACGTCGGGAGTGTGGAAATCAAGGGCCTTGAACTAACGGGTTCTGTCTATCCGACAGACTGGCTGAAGATCTGGGCAAACTTGACGTTGAACGATGCGAAGTACAAGGAATGGCCAGAACAACCCGAAGCAGAGAACAAAAAGGTTATGAACGTGCCTACAGAGCTGGCGAATGTGGGTGCCGATTTTTTTCACCGTTGGTTCACTCTCAGTGTCGCAGGGAATTATACGGGAAGGATTTACACGGATGAAGAGAACGAAAAAATCGACGACACTTACACAACGTACAGCAAGCGGTGGCTGTGGGATGCAAAGCTGGTGGTCACCCCCCACAAGATGCTCGATGTGGAATTGTCTGTTTCGAACATCTTTGATGAGAAATACTTCGACTACTACGTAGGCCAGCCCAGGACCTTTTTTGTAGGCCTCAAATTGAAATACTAAATCCTTTCTTGACGCTCCCGCCCAGCAGGACGGGTTGGCAGACCCAGGAGGGTGCCATGACTGAAAACCCGATTCGAATTGCGGCGATCATGTGGGGTTCTTACGTGCCCGCTTTTCTTGCCGCAGCCAAGAGAAGTCCCTATTTGGTGTTAAGCATCTTTTCGCATAAGCACATCGACGAGAATGCAGAGTATTTGGAAAAGTTCTTCGCGGTTGCAAAGAATTCGGATGCCATTCTGTTCTACTGGACGAATGACGGCTTTTGGGAGGAGGTGAGTGCCCGGATCGATGAAATTGGCCTTGGAAGGACCATTGTGACAACCTCTTACGATCCAACCAACTGGGGGCGGAACGCTACAGTTGACACGGCAATCTGCGCCCAGGCCCATTCCTATGTTGCAGCGGGAGGAGAGAAGAACTACCAGCGGTTGCTGGAATTTGTCGCTCATCAGGTGAATTCGAATGTTCCTGTGCGTGACCCCGTTCCACTCCCCTGGCAGGGCATTGTTCATCCACCGGACCGGGAGGTCTACGACTCGGTCGAGGCATACTGGCGGAACTACCCGGCCCGCCATCCGGACAAGGTGGGAATACTCTTTTCGCGACACACTTTCACGGATACCGATCTTGGCTTGGAGGAAGCTCTCATGAACGCAGTGGAAAGCCGGGGGCTGAGCGTTCTTCCGGTATTTTCCCACGGCACTCCAGACCCCGATGCCGGCGCCCTTGGACCTCTGGCCACTGCGGAGAAGTTCTTTCTGGATCACAAGGACGGCAGGCCGCGCATAAAGGCCCTGATCAACCTCCATTATTTCTTTCTGGGACGAGATCAGGGAGGAGAGATCGCTGAAACGGGCGTGGCCGCTAAGACCGTAGCATTTTTTACGAAGCTCAACGTTCCTGTTTTCAAACCCGTCATTTCCTACAGTAAAAATGTGAGGCAATGGGAGGAAGACCCACAGGGCCTGACCGCCGAGGTGAGCTTTGCCATTGCCATGCCGGAGTTCGAAGGCAATATCGAGCCCGTTATCATGGCTTGTGGCCAGAAGCTTTCGGATGAAAAGACGGGGACAGATTTTCAGGTTCGAGAGGTCATCGCAGAACGGGTGGATCATATTGCCGCACGGATCAGCCGGTGGGTGCGTCTGGCAAATAAGACCCCTGAGGAGCGCAAGGCAGTCTTTGTGTTCCACAAGAACGAGTGCGCTGGATTGGAGGCCAATGTGGGCGGCGCGGCAGGGCTCGATTCGGGCGAGAGTGTGGTCCGCATCATGCGGCGGTTAAAGGAACAAGGCTATGACGTGAAAGGAATCCCGGAATCCGGTGAGGCCTT
This sequence comes from Deltaproteobacteria bacterium, assembly GCA_019309245.1. Taxonomy (GTDB): domain Bacteria; phylum Desulfobacterota; class Desulfobacteria; order Desulfobacterales. Next base: position 3,467 of record JAFDGP010000157.1, read on the forward strand.
GATGCAGATGATCCTGGACCGCAAAGCTATTGCAGAGTTCAGGTGGACGACAGTGGATGAAATCATCCGCAAGAACGGCCATCTTGCCCTGCTTGAGAACGAAGTCTACGAGAAATGGTTCGGTGAGCTGCCGGAAGAAGCCCGCCAGGATTTGATCGAGGCCTGGGGCGAGCCGCCGGGCCAGACAATGAATGGGGTGCCGCCAAGCATGGTGTATGAGGGAAAGCTCGTGATTACTGGATTGTCCTTCGGCAATGCGGCGATTATTATGCAACCCAAGCGGGGGTGTGCCGGTGCCCGGTGTGATGGTCAGGTCTGTAAGATTCTGCATGATCCGGACATCCCGCCGCCTCACCAGTACATTGCCACGTACATGTATATGGATAAAATCTTCGGAGCGGACGTCTTTATCCATGTGGGGACCCATGGCAACCTTGAGTGGCTTCCCGGCAAGGGGGCTGGGCTTTCGAGCGCTTGTTGGGCGGACATCTCGATCGGCGAAGTGCCCCACCTGTACATCTACAACTCGGACAATCCGGCCGAGGGAGTGGTGGCGAAACGGCGCAGCTACGCCACGCTGGTGGATCACATGCAGGCCATGATGACCACGTCGGACACCTATGACGACATGCAGGAGCTGGAGAATCTCTTGGATGAGTACCAGCGGGCAAGAACCCTCGATCCGGCCAGGGCCAGGGCCCATCAGCTCAAACATCTCATCGAGGAGCAGATCGAAGCCAATCATTTTACAGAGGATGTGGAATCGGTTCACCCCGAAAACTTCGATGACGTGGTGATCCGGTGCCATGAAATTTTGTCCCGGATCAAGAACAGCCAGACCCGCATGGGAATGCATTTCTTTGGGGAAATGCCGAAAGGCGAAGACATGGCCGAATATATCAACACGATCCTGCGCTTTGATTCGGAAAACGACCTTAACACCCGACGGCTTGTGTTTGATTTCTGGGGAGAAGATATCTTCAAGGCCTTAAAGGAGCCGGGAATGCGAGGCCGAAGCGGCAAGACCTATGGCGATCTGCTTTTTGATGCCGATCGCAAGGCCAAAGACATTATCGCCCGGCTGATTGCCGGAGAGACTCCTTCAGAGGCGCTGACATCTGAATTCGGTGAGGGGTCTTTTGACGGGTTGGCCACGCGTTTTGAGAAATTCGCCGCGCTGGTTAACGAAATCAAAGAACGGATTGAGGCCTCCGACGAGATCGAGGCGCTTCTCGGAGCGATGGAGGGTGGCTACGTTCCTGCCGGGCCGTCGGGATTCATCTCCAGGGGCCGCTATGACATCCTGCCAACGGGGCGCAACTTTTACAACGTGGACCCGACCCGGATCCCTACAAAGGCAGCCTGCCGGGTGGGAGTGAAATTGGCAGACGCCTTGCTGGAACGGTATAAAAAGGAAGAGGGTCGACTCCCCGAATCGGTCGGTATGGTATGGCTGGCCTCAGACATCATGCGGGCAGATGGCGAGCAAATCGGCCAGATCCTTCATATTATTGGGGCTCGTCCCAAGTGGAAGGCCAATGGCCAAGTGGATGGCTTTGAGATCATTCCCCTGGAAGAACTGGGCCGGCCAAGGGTGGACGTGAACATCCGAGTCTCCGGGATCACCCGGGATTGTTTCCCCGATTCGGTGAAGTACCTCGATGAGGTAATTCAAGCTGTAGCGCGACTTGATGAACCGCCGGAGAGGAACTTTGTGCGGAAACACTTAGAAGAGCAGGCGGCCGAGCGGGGGCTCTCTCTGAAGGACGAAAAAGATTTTCGCAGGCTGAGTTATAGGATCTTCTGCGCCCAGCCGGGCGTTTACAGGGCAGGTGTCAATCTTGCGGTGTATGCCTCAGCGTGGGAGACAGAGGGCGATCTGTCGGACGTGTACGTCTTCTGGAACGGTTACGCTTATGGAGGGGACTCAGGGGGTGGCACTTACGGTGTCGAAGCCCATCGGGAGTTGATGAGTAATCTGAGGCGCGTGGAGGTGACCTTTGACAAGCACATCTCTGATGAGAGCGATTTTCTGAACTGCTGCGGCTTTTATAGTAACTACGGCGGAATGACAGTGGCCGCCAAGACAATTTCTGGTAAAGCCCCCAAGACCTACTATGGAGACACGCGGGATCCGGCGAACGTGGACGTAACTGACTTCGCCGATGAGATGCGACGGGTGGTTCGAGCCAAACTGCTCAACCCCAAGTATATTGAGGGGATGAAAGAGCATGGGTACAAGGGTGCTGGGGACTTGAGCAAGCGTATCGGCCGGGTCTACGGCTTTGGGGCCACCACTGGGCAGGTGGATGACTGGATTTTCGACGATATTGCCGAGACTTTTCTGCTCGATCCGGAGATGCAGAAATGGTTTGAGGACGTCAATCCCTGGGCACTGGAAGAGATCGGCCGACGACTGCTCGAGGCCGAGAGTCGCGGAATCTGGAAGGCGGATCCGGAGGTGCTCGAGCGCGTCAAAGATGCGTACTTGGAGACGGAGGCCTGGCTAGAGGAAAAGATGGGCGATGTAGAAGGGGACTTCCAGGGCGGAAGCGTAGACATCATGACCCCGGAAGACGTGGAGAACTGGGGGGCCATCATGGAACAGTTCAAAAAGGACATGGGAATCTGCTGATCGCTGATTGCAATGGTGACAAGAAACTGCTTTACCCCACTCTTGGCCATCGTAGAAGAAGGTGATGAGAACCTTGCGTGGTATAGTCGTCTTGCTTTTGGTTCTGTTGGCCGCGACCGCCGGTCGAGCCGAGGATTTCCGTACTGTCATGGATGCCAGGGGCCGTATGGTTAAGGTTCACCTGCCCGTTCAAAGGATCGTGGTCCTGAATGAAAATGTCCTGGAGGTCCTTCGAATCCTTGGTGCCCAGGACCTTGTTGTAGGTGTCAGTGACTACATAGCTAAAAGGAAACAATTTTGGCGGGAACTGGCACATCGCCCCGCGGCCGGCCGATGGCAGGAGCCAAATTATGAAGTGATTGCTTCACTGCGACCAGACCTCCTCCTTTGCTACGAGCATTCACCCGGCTTGGATGCGGAGAAGAAGTTGGAAGCCTTTGGAATTCAGGTCCTGCGCCTTAATTGCTATAAGTTGCCGACGCTGACCAAGGAAGTCCGTGTCTTGGCGGCTTTATTTGGCCGAGATGAAAAGGCGCGGTCATTTATCGAATGGCACGGCGAGATCCTAAGTCACATAGAAAGATTGACACGAGATGTCCAGAAACCGCCAAAGGTCTATCTCGAAGGTTACAGTGAATACAAGACGTGGGGACCTGGATCTGGTGTAAACGACATGTGTTCGGCAGCAGGAGGCGAGAACGTTGCTTCGAAGCTTTCGATTTCATACCCCGTGGTCACGCCCGAATGGGTGGTGAGCCAGAACCCGGACATCATCATCAAGACGCCGTCGCTGCCCAATGCATATAGCCGCGACGAGCTGCATGTCCTGCAGACCCTTCGACAAAAGATCATGAATCGAGTGGGGTGGGAAAACATTAGAGCCGTAAGACAGGGCAAGGTGTATATAATAGCCGCGGATGTGTGTTCCGGACCTGGCGAGGTCTCAGGGATTGCCTACATGGCAAAGTGGTTCTTCCCAAATGCATGCCAGGACTTGGACCCGGAACAGCTTTATCGTGAGTACTTGGAGCGCTTCCAGGGGATACCATATCGAGGACACCATGTGTATCCCTAAGGCCGTTGACGCTGGAAGCGAGTGTAAAAACCATGCTGTGTTGGACGGCACGGCCTGGTATGGGGCGACAAGTGCCAAGAAGGTCGTGTCTATTGGGCTTCTTTTTGGCTTACTCGTCATTTCAGCGGTTGCGGGGCTTTCCGTAGGCGCTGCGAAACTTGGGCTTTTGGATGTGCTTTCAGCCCTGGTGGGCAAATCCGACGTCTCATCCAACATTGTCTGGAAGCTGCGTGTGCCCAGGATTGTGATGGCCGTGCTGGCTGGCTGGGGACTAGCTGTTGGAGGCACTGTATCACAGGCCATTTTAAGAAACCCTTTGGCTTCACCCTTCACTCTGGGTGTGGCCTCAGGGGCCGGATTTGGAGCAGTGATGGGAATTGTCCTTACCGGTGGGCTTTCCAATGGAATCATCGCTAGCAGTGCCTTTTGTTTCGCCTTGGTCACATCGTTTTTGATCCTCGCGGTCGCGCACCTGAAAAGCGCTTCGTCCGAAACACTCATTTTGGCTGGCGTGGCATTTATGTATCTGTTTTCTTCCTTAACGTCTTTTATGCAGTACGTGAGCACCATGGAAGAGGTGCATCAAATCGTTTTCTGGTTCTTTGGAAGCTTGTCCAAGGTGGGATGGGCTGAGATTGGTATTGCCGCTCTCATGATTGTACCTCCGGTCCCGGCGTTGATGAAGTGGGCATGGGATCTCAACCTACTTATGGTCGGAGACGATTCCGCCAAGTCCCTGGGTGTGAACGTGGCGCGGCTTCGGACGGGAGGGGTCATTCTGGCTTCACTCATGGCCGCTGGAGCTATTTGTTTTTGCGGTGTGATCGGCTTTATCGGACTCGTATCACCACACATTGCCCGAATGCTAATCGGAAGCGACCATCGGTTTTTACTCCCAGCCTCTGGAATTCTGGGAGCGGTATTGGTGCTGAGTGCGGACACGCTGGGCCGGAGTGTGTGGGCACCCCAAGTCATTCCAATCGGGATCATGACCTCTTTTATCGGTGTGCCGTTCTTTTTTTACCTCCTGGTTAGGAGAAAGAAGGAATATTGGTAATGTTACAGGTGACTGATCTTGCTTTCCGTTACAGAAAGCAGATGGTCCTAAAGGATGTGTGCCTGGAAAGCAAGAGGGGACAGATCCTCGGCATTCTGGGGCCGAACGGCGTGGGAAAGTCGACGCTACTCAAATGTATGCTTCATATTCTGAAGCCCACAGGGGGAAGTGTGACCATTGGGCAAGAGGATGTGAGGCACATGTCTCCTTTAAAGCGCGCAAAGCTTTTGGCCTATGTTCCTCAGGCTTATCCATCCAAGTTTCCTATGACGGTCTTTGATGCAGTCCTTGTCGGCAGAAGACCATACCTGAGCTGGCGACCCTCTCATGAGGACATCACAAAGGTGACGGAGGTTTTGCGGCTCATGGATCTGGAACCTCTTGCTTCGCGGGATTTTGACTGCCTCAGTGGTGGTCAGAAGCAAAAAGTCATGCTGGCGAGGGCCTTTGTGCAGGAGGCCAGTTATCTCCTCTTGGATGAGCCGACGAGCAACTTGGATGTGAAACATCAGCTCGAGGTCATGGAGTTGCTTCAGGAAACGGTTAGCCAAGACGGCGTTGGAGTGGTGGTCGCCATGCACGATCTGAACATGGCACAGCGATTCTCCGACGAGGTGTTGGTCATGAATGGCGGGGGGGTTTTTGCACGGGGAAAACCTTGTGACGTATTAAACTGGAAGAACATCGGAGCTGTTTTTGGAGTGGAAGTCGAGCAGATGAAAGGCAATAACGGCTCCAGATGCTGGTATCCCGTGAGACCATTCCAAAAGGCAGATAGAGGATAGATCCTCTGTTGAAGACGGAACGGAAGAAATGATGCCGCTGGTTTCTGCATTCAAATACCTGGCCGTCATGGTCCCATCGATGATCCTTGGTGTGATATTGGTTAATCTCCTCACTAACCTTAACCTTCTTGATCGTCTCACGTGGGCAGTCAGACCGATTACGCGGTTTGGGAATTTGAGAGACGAATGCGGATTGAGCTTTATTACAGCCTTTGGATCGCCTAGTGCGGCCAACGCCATGCTGGTGGACTTGTACCAAAGGGGGGAGGTCGGGAAAAAAGAGCTGTTCGTGGCCTCCATCACCAACTCCTTTCCCGCTATCCTGATGCACTGGCGTTCCATGCTTCCAGTTTTTGTGCCGTTGCTGGGTTTGACGGGTCTGGCCTACTTTGGAACGTTGGTTTTGATAGGCTTTTTGAAGACAGGGCTAGTTCTGACGGTGGGGAGAATCCTCCTTCCAAAGCGGGCTTACCGAAACCTGTCCAAAAAGAATATTACGCGACCGGCTTTTGCCCCGGCCTTGCGTGAGAGTCTCAGCCAATCGAAGAGTATTATGAGAAGGATTGTGTTAATCACTATACCGGTCACTGTGGCGACTTTCTATCTTATCGACTTAGGGGCCTTTGACAAGCTGACCGAGTACCTAGCGGGGATTGTGAAATACCTCCCCATCCCCGCCGAAGGTGTCGCCATTATCGGAGCGCAGTTTGCCAACAGCGTCGCCGCCTATACAGTGGCTTCCAATCTCTTGGTCAAGGGGATTCTCACCGGATACGAAATTATCGTTGTCCTTTTAGTTGGAAATATCCTGACCAGCATTGTCAGCCTCCGGTATCTCATCCCTTACTACATGGGAATATTCGGGCCGCGGTTGGGTGCGGAGTTGATGATTATTTCGATGGCCATCCGGCAGGGCCTTCTTGTCCTCACGGTTGTAGTCATGGTCATGGTTTGGTGAGATGATAACCCGCTGCCCGATGGGTTTGTTTCGCCCGCCTGTTTGGTCAGGGCCGACTTCCTTGCGTATGGGAATCTGGCGGAGAGTCTGTAACGAGTTGACAAGACCCGTCGACAATGGACAGGGCTGTGGCACTTGGCAGGTATACAGCATTTGAGAGGGGGATTAAGGTCGGTTCGCATGCTGCATTACTCAGTTGGCGGTGTCTGGTGTCCTACGACAACAGGCACTATATAATGAACAAAGAGGACGGTTTCCTTGACAATCAGGCAAGCGCTAATATGTGTAATGGTGATACTGCTGGTATATTCTCAATCCTATGCTGGAGAAGAACCCGATAGAATTGTCATTACAAGAGATGAAATCGAGAGGATGAATCTTCGCAGAATAACGGATGTCTTGGACCAACTGCCGGGGGTCAAGGCAACAGATTCATCCATCACAGTGCGCGGCTCTTCTAATGTCAAGGTTCTCTTGGACGGACGACCGATCAATGATCCGATATCGGGAGGGGTGGAATACGGAGACGATTCCAGCGGAGGCGTTATCATCATCACGACTAGAAAGGTCGAGGCGTTCCATGGCAACTTGGAAATATACGCTGGCAACCTCGGCACGGAGAGCTACAGCCTGAACTGTAGCACCAATAAGGGGCCGGTTGGGATCGGCATGTCGGGTGGCTATGAGGTTACAGACGGCCACCGGCCGAATGACGACGAGGAGAAATGGCGAGCGGCAGGAAAGCTTCAATACGCGGTCGGCAGAAATGTGAAACTGATGCTGTCGGCAGATTATTCAAGAGGACGAGGTGGTTTGCCTGGCTCGGAAAATTATCCCACTCCCCGTTCCAGAAAAAAGGCAGAGATGTTTTCGTCGGTGTTGTCAGCGGCCATCAAAGGCGTGAAGAGCACGACACATTTTAATCGTTCAGAAACAAGTAATATTGATCCCGACAAGTCCCTGGATACGTCCACTAGAATCACAAAGGCAGGGGAAGAAATCTCTATTCCCATATCCATTGAGGGCTGGGGCAAGATAAGCTTCGGAGGTGGATTTGAATGGTCCCGAGCAACAGGGAAACAATTCAGCACACAGCAAGAGAATGAATACTGGATCTTTGCTGCAAAGTCTTTTTCGTCGGAGACGTTGCCTTTGACACTGACAACGGGAGTTCGAAGCAGCTTCTATTCCGAGTTTGGCGAGGTGGTCAATCCAGAGATCATGGCGCGCTGGGACAAAGAAGTATATGCTGTGCAGTGTTCATGGACCCGAACGAACAACACTCCGTCTTTTCGAAAAAGATATAATGAAACAAGCTCAACAAAGCCAAACCCGGATTTGACGATGGAAAAAGCGGACAATTTCAACTTGTCTTTCATTTATCAGCCAAACGACAAATTTCTGGCCAGTGTGTCGCCCTTTTACAGCCAAGTTACTGATCGTATCACCTATGTTCGAGACGAGGAAGGTATCGGCCGGTATGAAAATTTCGGAAAGGTCACCTACAAAGGGATGGAGTTTTCTTTTGACTGGAAGGTGTTATCCTCCTTTTCCTTAAAAGCCCACTATATGTATTTGGAGGCAAAAGACGAAAACACGGGGTACTGGTTGCCTTTGAAGGCAAAGCACAGAGTAGGTATGGATCTTATTTGCACACCCCGAGAAGATATTGCCATTATGCTGAATTCCAAATATGTCTCCAGGCGATACTCCCGTTCAAACAATACGGGGGCTGTTTCTGAATATTGCGTGGCTGATTTCAGGTGCGAATATTCACTCAGAGGTGTCGCAGTATTCTGTGAAATCAAGAACATGTTTGACAAATACTACTTTTACTCAGAGGGCTATCCGGCCGCCCCGCGGACATGGATTGTAGGAGTCAACTACGAGTTTTGAAAGGAACCAAATGATTCGGATTGAGGAATTGAAAAAGACATATAAGACTGTTTTTGCGCTTAAAGATATTCCAGATAAAAGTGTGTCGAAAAATTCTCTTTACCTGTTTTGTTTACCACTTCCCTCCCACCTGACACACCCCGTCGCCCTTGCCACGTTGGAGCTGTGTGGTAGGGCGCCGAGGAAAATGGCAGGTGTCACCCAGGTGCAGGGTTGGGCCGCGAAGCACTGGCAGAGGACAAGGCCTTTTGTGAAACCATTGGCCCTGATTCTTTCACTGGAGCGGCGTTAAATCCGACCACAATCCAGACTGTGCAATTTTTTACTGAAATATGGAATTAACAT
>JAFDGP010000158.1 GCA_019309245.1 Deltaproteobacteria bacterium
GTTGATGGTCAGGGTCACGCCAAGCGCGTTAAAATCCACGGCGGTCGTGTTCCCGGAAGACGGTATCGATACACTGTACTGGGTCTCTTCTCCGATAACCGTACCGCTGGCATTATACCCGGTCAGCGACAGCGTGGCGCCGGTTCCGGCAGAGGCGGCAAACACATACGTATACCCCGCCGTCATCCCTGAGATGCCCGAGTAGCCGCTGGCCGACTGGGTCACGGAATTTGTGTTGAGTACACTCACCCCAAAGGTCCCGTTGATCAGCTTTTCGTCCGCGTACTCGGTGGAGTTGGCGATTCGATCGATTTCAGCAATCACCTTGGACGCCTCGGTATCAGCCTTGGTCCGGTTCGACCCGGCATTGGCCGAAGCCGCCTGGGTGGCCAGCTCTTTGAGCCGCGTGAGCATATCGGCAATCTGACTCAGGCCGCCACTGGCCACCTGCAACAGTGCGGTGGCCTCTGAGGTGTTCCTGGATGCAACCTTAAAACTTGCGATGTCCGCTTTCATAGCATTGGCAATGGCCAGACCGGTCGCATCATCAGCCGCACTGTTGATCCGATAGCCCGAAGATAAACGTTCGAGCGATTTGCTCAGGCCCCGATCCGCGATCGTCAACTGCCTGTGCGCGTTAAGCGCCGCGATGTTGTGTTGAATTCTCAGTCCCATGGTTTAATCCTCCTTGATTTTTGGACGTTTCGGCCATTCTTACATCCAGCCGATCCTTCAACGCCCTGTGTTTGGCTGAGCTGTCGGCCTATGTACAAGCTCAGCAAGCATCCTTGCAAGACGACTCAAGTTCAAAGACCGCTTTTCACCTCCTTCCAATGAAGTCATCGGTTAAGACATTCATCGGCACTTGGAAGAATTGCTTTAATTGAAAAAGAGGAATCGAGACGCGGTAGGAGGAAAAAACGGGCGCCACAGATTCGGGCCGTCAGGTGCTCATGGCAAGCTGCGGACAGGAAAAAACAGGGAGGAAGATAGTGAGGACGACATCTCTCAAGCCCAAAGGGCGCAAAGCACGAAATGGAAAAACATTAAGACTTTCGTGTTTTCGCACCTTCGTGTTTTGCGGCTTGACGCCTTGAGAACATCACGTGATAAATTTCTTGTTTACCTTTTTGGTTCCGGCTCGTCCGGGTTGGGGATTAAATCAGTGCCTTTGCAATGGCATCACACATTTGCGACAGGTGGAGATTTTGGCAGGCGGCCATTGCCTCCGAAATTCCCTGGTAAAGTCGCCGCAGATCCGATACCGATTCCAATTGCAGATCTGTCGGCATGCCGAGGCCTCTTAGGATTCGACCACAAGCTGAAACACACCCAAGGATGTCATTTTTTGATAAACAGAGCTGAGCCAGGTACACCGGAGCATCCAGGGCCTGCGGATAGCGTCCGGCGATTTGTTCAAAATATTGCGTGGCCCGGTCATGTTCTCCCATCTCATAATACCCGTGGGCAATATGGGATAACGCTTCCAGGGACGGCCCGCCGATTCTTAGCGCCTTCAAGCTCAACGTAACAGCATCCTGGAAACGTCCCTGCTTCCGAAAGCAAAGCGCCAGGTTGTTCATGGCGTCGGAATCATCAGGGTCGATGGCCAGGATGTGTTCAAAACATCCGGCCGCCCGACCCATATCCGATGCTTTCACATACGCCAATCCCAGGGCGAACCAGGCCGCTTTTTCCTGTGGGAATCGTTCCGTCAGGGCTTCAAGCCATTTTTTTTCGTTTTCCTCGTCCCCGCGGTAACGGTGCAACCGAACCATATCCCAAAAGGGCTCAGCGCGTTCAACACCTTCTTCCATCGCATTTTTCAGCGCCTTTTCAGCCTCCGGCCAGCGCCCTTGTTCCCCGTGGTGTGCAGCCAGGAGGCGGTAGCAATGGACCGCATCCGGACAACCGGCCAGGGCATGATTCAGGGCTTGCCGTCCCTTTTCTTCTTGGCCTTTATCCATCCACATCAAGGCCTCATACAGGTGAACCCGCCATTCGAGTTCCACTGTAAAAAAGATCATTGTTCCGAACCGCCCTGGATCCTTGCGGATCTCTTGAACCAGTGCCAGGTAACGATCTGCGAAATCCCGGAAAGATTTCTCGTCACCCTTTTGAAACGATATTCCACATAGCGCATAGAGGCAGTCCGGATGGTTGAGATATCGGGCGACGGCCTTTTCGGCCAGGTGTTCTGCACGCCTCAGGCTGCCCAGATTAAGGTGGGCCGTGGAGGCCACATAGTAGGAGCCGATGTACAGGTCGCTTTCATCTCCACAATCCTCGATCAGACGGATGGCGGTCTCGGCGGCTTCGGCAGCCTGGTTATAATGATTCATGGAGAGATGTGAAATTCCAAGATAATGATAGGGTCTGGGATGACCTGGATGCTCCTGCACATCCAGGGTGAGAAGCCGGACTGTCCGGTCATACTTTTCCCTCGCCTTGTCGGCATCCACATCATAGCCGTAGTGGAGAATATGGATAGGCATGTACTTTCCGGTCCGCATGCCAACCAGTTCGTTGTGCACCCGGCCTTCATAGTGAATATTGAGCCCATTTTTGAACAACCGCAATGCGTTCTGTCCACACCCTCCAGTGCCTGTAACTGGACTTTGAACCCTGACCAGCATGGCATCCACGTCACGGCAGGCTTCAATCGCAGTTTTGAGGTCCAGGCCTTCATCGCGGTACAAGGTTTCATCCGCATCAATGATGAGAATCCAATCCCCGGTTGCATAGCCGATGGACTGATTCCGATGTCTGCTGAAATGATCCTCCCAGAGATGCCGGTGCACTTTGGCCCCATAGGATCTGGCAATCTCAACCGTTCGATCTTCAGAGCCTGTATCCACCACGATGATTTCATCTACAGCGTCCCGGATACTCTCCAGACACCTCGGAAGGCACTGTTCTTCGTTCTTGACGATCATGCATGCGGAGATAGTACCCGTGTTATTCACTCGGACTTACTTCCTCGTTGCTTGGCAAATTCGGCGATCTGAAAACCTCATTTACGTTTGTAAGCGCCTACGAAGCCGTTGGTTTCCTAACACCGTTCATATGCCAGATCATAAAAGGCCGATGCCGCTCTTTTCCACGTAAAACGACGCATGCAGGCTCCGGCTTCTTGTCCGATTACCCTTAATGTGTCCCTGTTTTCATACGCCCATTCAAGCGCCGAGACAATCTCGTCCAAACTCGGTTCCTGCCAGTTGTATAGCACCCGCCCGCCTTGATCCTGTACATTGAAAGGATGCAGTTCGCGTAGCTGAATCGAGTTTCGCCTTGTCAAAATGTCACGGTGTCCGGAGCAGTAAGAGGCAATGGCCGGCTTGCCACAGGCCATATACTCCATTAGGACCAGATTGGTCCCTCCCTCGCACCGGTTCGGAAACAGGCCCACATCTGTGTTTCCGTATATCCGGGCGAGATCTCGGTGTTGGGTCGGGATTACATGGACGGCCCTTGAAGGATCCACCCCATTGTCCCTGAGCACGTGGTTCATGGCCGCACCATAATCTCCCTGGAAAGCGTCAAAACGAATATAGGGTGACATGCACATGGTTCGCAGGCATGCAGGCCAGGGATTGAACCACAAAGTCACCAAGAGCACGTCCGAGTATTTGTCTTGAAGGACCTTAAAAGCCCTGATCACCAGATCCTGGCCCTTTCTCAGCTCCAGTTTTCCTCCGGAAAAAATCACAAATTTGTCCTTAAAATATGATCTCTCAATATCGCGGTCGCAAAAAGCCTGCTGATCAATGCCCTGGACAATGGTTTGAGTGTGTTTGATACCGTGTCGTCTTAATACACCTTCACACCAGCTCGATCCCGCTACCAGGACGTCATAATAAGCCTTGGCCCGTTCGACGTCTTCTTTTTTCAAGCGGTTTGTCTCAAAAAAGGTGTAACCAATAGTTGGCCGCCCTTGCGCCTCCATAAGCCATGGCCTCAGATCCGGACCCCGAACCGTCTGCAATACCGGCCCGTCCAAAGAGTTCAAAGCGGGAACTCCCTCGGTCTTTGGCCCTTTCGCATTCAGACAAAGGCTTTTCAGGATGTCGTATGTCGTGTTGTCTCCCACGCGGTCTCGACCAAAATCCTCTGATACCAGCCGTACATCACACAATTCGGCCAGTTCCTTTGTCAAATACTGACCGCAGATTCCCCACCCGAAGTCCGTTCCGATCGGCATGATGACCGAAAGAGCGTTTTTTGTGTTTAGCAAGGACATGTGTGGGATGCCTGCAGCTCTTGGATTCCGGCCAAGGCCTCGGCTGGTGCCTCCCGAGCGACCTGGACAAGGTAGTCGGATGAGGCTTGGGGTTCGCCTAATCGGTGATAGGCTCGGCTCAAGTTTAACTTAACAACCCATTGGTTTCCGATTGTCTTGTATTCGTTATTGCCCCGAGCCGGCGAGTTGCGGATTCGCCGATAAATGGACAAATACCGCTCGCCATAGTCGACACTGGCCGCATAATCACCCTTCTGAAACGCAACCACGCTCAACACAAAAAAAAGGTCCAGGTGACCGGGATAGGCCTGAAGGCCTTCCAATGCATACCTTTCGGCTTCCTGAAGGTTGCGAAGATTGTTATATGCCGCTGCAATATAGTAAAATATATTGGCATAGGCCGGATCCCTTGTCTCGTTCTGGCCAAGCAGTTGAATCACCGTTTGTCCTTGTTCAATGACCTTCTCAAAATTACCGGACATAAATTCTAAAACCGCCAGGTTATACCGGGAAAAGGGTTCACTGGGGTTGTGTTCAATCTGCTTTTCCAGCAACGCCCGGGTTCTGCGGCGCTTGATGGCCATTTTTTCTTCAGGAAGCCCATAGCCGTAATGATAAATGTTCAGGGTACTTTCCTCGGGAGGTCCAGGATAACAGGCTTGGTTGTGGACAATGCCCTTGTAATGACAGCCCACGTAATTTCTAAACAGTCTGGGAGAACTGAGCAAAGAAAGAACGGCCCCATCTGCCGAGTAATTGACCACCTTAAACAGAATAGCGTGTGCGGTGGCCTCTCGCACCACCTCCCTGAGACGCCCGCCGCTGACCGACGTCAATGTCTCATCTGCATCAATAATCAGCATCCAGTCCCCCGTAGCATAGGACATGGACTGATTCCGGTGAAGGCTGAAATCGTCTTGCCACGGATGGTGATACACCCTGGCCCCGTGCTTTTCGGCGATTTTGACGGTCCCGTCGGTGGACCCTGTGTCCACCACAATAAGTTCATCTACATAGGGCTCGACACTATTTAGACAATTCTCTAGGCAACTTTCTTCGTTTTTGACTATGAGACACGCTGAAATGCGGGGATAATTTTCCCTTGGCCTCGGCGTTCTGTGAAACTCCTGCCGGGTCTCCGTCCGGATCCAATCTCTGGCAATACGCAGGGCGTCTTTGAGATCCTTTCGGCCGGTGGTTTCTTTGAGTACCCGCTCCAGGCACCAAGCGGCCAATTTGTAGTTGGATCGATCAAATTGTGCCTTTCCGATCGCTTCTATTTTTTCAAGCTCCTTCGGAAACCGGTCCAACAAAGCTTCCAAGGTTGCGATCTGATCCGCCGTTTCTCGACTCTGTCCATAGCATTCGGCCAGCATGTAGAGCGTTATCTTGTCGGGAGACTGCCGGTTAGCAATCTTCAAATACGACTCCGCCTCCTGAAACGCCCCTTTTGAAAAATAGAACTGCCCGACTGTTCTATGTGCACTGCCGCTCGGATCCTGAGAGACAGCTTTGTCAAAATATTGTCTGGATGTGTTGACTGCCCCTTTTTCATAAGCAACTTTCCCTAGAATCATGTTCATGGGCGAGGTGGCCCAAAAACTGTTGTGAATAACCTTCCCAAAGCTCGCAGGGGCCTTCTCGATGCCGTCTCGAATTTTGAAATATTGGGATGCATATTTTTCTGCTCCTTCATGATGCCCTTTTTGATCCTGTATCTTTGCAAGCAAATAGCACGAGTCCAGATGGCTCGGATAAGCCGAAAGTGCCCTTTCGCATAGTGCTTGGGCCTCGTCTAGCCTGCCCATATTCAACAACGCAGCGCCGGCCGTATAA
>JAFDGP010000159.1 GCA_019309245.1 Deltaproteobacteria bacterium
CGCCGAAATAAAACGGCACATTAAACTGGGCAATCAAAATCGTCGGCAGAACACAAACCGCCGACACATACAGCGCCCCGCCGAAAGTAATTCGTGTGAGGACTTTGTCGATATAGTCCGCCGTCCGTTTGCCCGGCCTGATGCCGGGAATATATCCGCCGTACTTCTTCATGTTATCCGCCACGTCGACCGGGTTGAAGGTGACGGCCGTGTAAAAGAAACAGAAAAATATAATAAAGGCGACATAGATCAAGTTGTAGACAATGGTACCCGGACTCATTGCCTCGGCCGCATTTTTCACCCACGGAATATCGACAAAATTCGCGATGGTCGCCGGAAACATGATAATCGACGAGGCAAAGATCGGTGGAATCACCCCCGAGGTGTTGACCTTAAGCGGCAAGTGGGTGCTCTGTCCTCCGTACATGCGTCTTCCCACGATCCTTTTGGCATACTGGACCGGAATCCTCCTCTGCCCCCGTTCCACAAAGATGATAAAAGCCACCACGGCTACCATCACAACCAGCAATATCAGCACCAAGAAGATCCCGATTTCACCGGTCTTGAGCAGGCGAAAGGTATTGCTCATCGCGCTGGGCATGCGGGCGACGATGCCTGCAAAAATGATCAAAGAGATCCCGTTTCCAATCCCATACTCCGTGATCTGTTCTCCGAGCCACATGATAAACGCGGTGCCGGCCGTAACTGTGATCACGGTCATGAGTCGGAAACTCCACCCCGGATGCGCCACCACGGCCGCAGCCCCCGGCATGCTCATCTTCTCCAGCCCGACGGCAATTCCAAAGCCCTGAATAACACTCAAAAGGACGGTTCCGTAACGGGTATACTGGGTGATCTTTTTGCGACCGGCCTCGCCCTCTTTGGAAAGCCTCTCCAGGTGCGGAATCACCACGGTAAGCAGCTGCAAGATAATAGAAGCGCTAATGTAAGGCATGATGCCCAGAGCAAACACAGACAGCCTTTTAAGCGCCCCCCCTGAGAACATGTCGAACATGCCCAGAAGCGTTCCCCTGGCATGGGCGAAAAAAGAAGCCAGGGCATCCCCATCAATACCCGGGGTGGGAACCGCACACCCGATACGGTACACCATCAGCAGCCCGAAGGTATACAGCAGCCGCCTCTTGAGCTCTGGAATCTTGAAAACATTTTGAAAGCCGCCGACCATAACTATACGAGCTCCACACTGCCCCCGGCGGCTTCAATGCGCGCCCGGGCCGCCTTGCTGCACCGCCGCACTTTGACGGTCAGCGGATGGTCGATATCCCCCTGGCCCAACAGTTTGATGCCGTCATGCCTTCCCTTGACCAGGCCAGCCCGGGCCAAGACCACTTCGTCGACCACAGTATCCTTTTCAAAACGGCTCAGGTCCCGTACATTGACTACAGCAAATTGTTTTTTAAAAATATTCGTAAAGCCCCGTTTCGGCAACCGCCGCTGTAAGGGCATCTGACCGCCCTCGTAACCGGGTCGCACGTTGCCTCCGGAACGGCTCTTTTGCCCCTTGGTGCCCCGACCGGCTGTCTTGCCCCGTCCCGAGCCCGGTCCCCGCCCAAGCCGGCGCGCGCTACGACGCGCCCCCTTTGGTGGAGACAGCTCATGAAGTTTCATTACCGCCCTCCTCAACCTCGACCAAATGGGATACCTGCCTGATCATTCCCCGAACACTCGGTGTGTCTTTTAACACCACCGACCTGTTGATCTTTCTCAGTCCAAGTGTCCGGACTGTTTTCCTGTGTTTTTCAGGTCTGCCGATCATGCTTTTTCTCAGCGTTATCTTTACTGCTCCAGACATGGTGTTACTTCCTTAGGCCCATCGAATCCGTATCCACGTAATAAAAGGGGGCTCACTACACGAGCCCACCTCCGCCTAAATCTCTTGAGGCTGCTTGCCGCGCCAGGCAGCCACCGTCTCCCGGCTGCGAAGGCGTTTCAAACCGTCAAAGGTGGCCTTGACCAGATTGTGGGGATTGTGAGAACGCATACACTTGGTCAATATGTTCTGCACACCGGCCGCTTCCAACACAGCCCGCACCGCCCCGCCAGCAATGACACCGGTCCCCTGCGAGGCCGGCTTGAGCAGGACCCTGCCGGCCCCGTATTTACCAATAATTTCATAGGGAATGGTCCGATTCACCAATGCAACCTGGATCATGTTCTTTTTGGCCCGCTCCACGCCTTTGCGAATGGCCTCCGGGACCTCATTGGCCTTGCCCAGGCCGTAGCCGACTTTCCCGTTGCCGTCGCCCACCACCACGACCGCGCTGAAGCTGAAGCGCCGGCCGCCCTTGACGACCTTCGCCGTCCGGCTGATGTGGACCACCTTGTCGATAAACTGAACCTCTTCTATCTCCTCGCCGATCAATCGATTTCCTCCTTGTTAGAACTCAAGACCTTGCTCCCTGGCTCCTGCAGCCACTTCCCGGACCCGGCCGTGATACAAAAATCCGTTTCGATCAAAGACCACCTTGGACACCCCTTTGTCCAAGGCCCTGCGGGCCACAAGCTTGCCAACCAGTTTCGCCGCCTCCAGTTTATTTTTAAACGGAGCCTGTTGTCGGACCTCTTTGTCCAAGGTGGACGCCACCGCCAACGCGTGACCGGTCGTATCCACAACCACTTGCGCATACATATGACGCGCGCTCCTAAAAACCGTCAGCCTTGGACGCTCGTCTGTACCGAAAATTCTCTTACGGACCCGCTGTTTTCGCTTCAGATGCGCTTGCCTCTTTTTGTTTACCGCCTTCATAAACCCTAAACACCTTACAGGCCGGACCCCTCGAAAGGCCGAATCCGGTCGGATTGTTGTGTCACCAATCACCGGCGTCACAGGCTTGCCGGTACTACTTGGCCCCGGTCTTTCCCACCTTGCGCCGGATGTGCTCCTCAACGTAGCGAATGCCCTTGCCCTTGTAAGGTTCGGGCTTTCTGAATCCCCTGATGGTCGCGGCTGTCGCACCCAACAGCTCTTTATCAATGCCGGACAATACCACCTTACCCTTGTCCACCGAGGCTGAAATACCTTCCGGCAACGTATAAACCACCGGATGGGAATACCCCAATGCAAACGTCAATACGTTTGACTTCAGGTCCACACGGTACCCCACTCCAACAATCTCCAGGGCCCGCTCAAACCCCTGTGTAACCCCACGGACCATGTTGGCCACCAGGGTTCGTGTCAGCCCTTGAAGCGCCGCCGTTTTTTTCCCGTTGCCCGTCTTCACCACCCGGACCACACCTTTTTCCACGGTAAGATCCACATCCTCATGAATCACGCGGGACAGGCTGCCCTTGGGTCCCTTGACCTCGATCCGGCGGTCCTTGTATGAAACCTTGACGCCGTCGGGGATTGAAATCGGTTGCTTTCCTACACGTGACATCCTCTCATTGTCCCTTTCGAACTTGCACGCAGCCTACCAGATGCTGCACAAGAGCTCGCCGCCCACATTCTGCTCCCTGGCCTGACGGTCGGTCAAAATCCCTTTTGAAGTAGACAACACCGCAATGCCCATGCCGTTCAAGACCGATGGAATGTCCTTTTTCTTGACATACACGCGCCGCCCCGGCTTGCTCAACCGTTTCAGGCCTGTAATCACGTTCTGGTTTCCGCCGTGATATTTCAAATAGACCCTGATCACGCCATGGTCCTTGTCTTTTAAGACCTTATAGTTCCGGACGTACCCTTCGGCCTTGAGTATCTTGGCCAGGCTTAACTTGATTCTTGACGCAGGGATGTCCACCTTGCCGTGCTTGGCCATGCCTGCGTTTCTGATTCGAGTCAGCATATCAGCCAACGGATCACTTACGGACATGCTTGTCTCCTTTCCCAAGCGGCGGTCGCTTCTCTGACCGCGGCCTTAACGCCTTTGCCCCACCCTGATCTGTCGGATCGAACCGGTTTCGACACCTCTAAAAAGTATCATATCTTACGATAGCCGGAATCCGGCAACAGGACATGTCGCATCACCAGCTCGACTTTACCACCCCGGGCAACTGCCCGTTTAACGCCATCGTCCTGAAACATATCCGGCAGATCCCGAACTTTCTCATAAACCCTCTCGCTCTGCCGCACAAAGGACACCTGGAATAGGCCCTTGTTGAGAACTTCGGCGTCCGTCTTGCCTTTACCCTCAGCGCTCTCCTTGCCACCCACGCCTCCTTTTTGATCAATTTCTAAACGGCATACCCATCAGTCTCAGGAGTTCTTTGCCCTCCTCGTCCGTCCTGGCTGTGGTTACGACCGTGACGTTGAGTCCTTTGATCCTGTCGATCTTGTCGTAGTCGATCTCCGGGAAAATAATCTGTTCCCGAATGCCCAGGGAATAGTTTCCCCGGCCGTCAAACGCCTTTCCCGAAACTCCGCGAAAATCTCTGACTCTGGGCAGAGCCACATTCACGAGCCTGGTGAACATGTCGTACATGCGATCGCCCCGCAGCGTCACCGTGCAACCCACGGGCATCCCCGCTCTGAGTTTAAATGATGCAATCGACTTGCGCGCCCGCCGGATGACCGGTTTCTGACCCGTAATCAGCGAAAGCTCTTCCATGGCGGAATCCAGGATCTTGATATTCTGGATAGCTTCGCCCAGGCCCATATTGACCACGATCTTGCTCAGCTTCGGCACCTGCATTACATTTTTATACCCGAACTTCGCCATGAGTTTCGGGACAATCTCTTCTCGATATACCGTTTTCAAACCCGACATAACCGCCCTCTAAAATAATCTGCGATAGCCTCCGTGTGGCAACCGCCCTAACGCCTCATCAGAACCGAATTTTACTTGTCGATAATTTCACCGCACTTGCTGCAAACGCGCACGTTCCGTCCATCTTCAAGCCGCTGCATCTTGATCCGAATCGGATTGATGCATTTATCACATATGAGCATCAGGTTCGACCAGTGGATCGGGGCCTCTTTCTCGATAATCCCCCCCTGCGGTGTCTTGCCTCCGGGCCTGGTATGACGCTTGATAAAATTGACGTTCTCAACAACCACCCGATCTTTTTCGACAAGCACCTTCAAGACCTTCCCGATCTTGCCCTTTTCCTTGCCGGCGATTACTTTCACCTTGTCGTCTTTTCTTAAACGGCACTTTCCGGCTGCCATTGGACCGATTCCCCCTTACCATACCGCCTGAATCAGCGACCATCCGTAGAATGTGATCTAAAAAACAAAGCCAAAGTCTTTTGTTCTTGAATCCGTGCACAGCCCACCGGCGCTGCCGGTGGGCTGTGCACGGATTCATATCACTTCCGGCGCCAGCGAGATGATCTTCATGAATTTCTTTGCCCGCAGTTCTCTGGCCACGGGGCCGAAAATCCGGGTCCCGATGGGTTCTCCGTGTTGATTGATCAATACGGCTGAGTTGTCATCAAATTTGATGTAGGATCCATCGGGCCTGCGCAGCTCCTTTTTGGTCCGCACCACCACTGCCCGCATCACATCGCCTTTCTTGACCTTCGCGTGCGGAATCGCCTCTTTGACTGCGACAATAATGATATCGCCGATACGGGCATACCGCCGTCTAGACCCCCCCAGCACCCGGATGCAATAGAGCTTCTTTGCACCGGAATTATCCGCCACCTGCAGCTTGGATTCCACCTGAATCATCGACCCGACTTCCCCTCTACACGGCCTTTTCCACTATCTCGCAAACCCGCCACCGCTTCCTCTTGCTCAGCGGCCTGGCCTCTATAATCATGACCTTGTCACCCACGCCGCACCGGTTGTTTTCATCATGGGCCACACACTTGGAACGCCGTCTTACGTACTTCTTGTATACCGGATGTTTGACAATCCGATCGATGGCTACGACCACGGATTTGTCCATCTTGTCGGTAACCACCCGCCCAACACGTTTCTTTCTCAACCCTCTTGTCTTCATGAATCTCCCAAACCTTGTTATCTCCCCGCCTCAAGCACCTCCCAAGCGCCTGCCGCGACATAATTCATCCATCACGACACTTGGGCCTGTAATTCCCGTTCCCTTAAGATCGTCTTAATACGGGCGATATCGCGTTTCACATGCCCGAGCCTCATT
>JAFDGP010000160.1 GCA_019309245.1 Deltaproteobacteria bacterium
CCGGGCAGAATAATCCCACCTCGCGCGTCAAGCGTTTTCCCCGCAACCGGCCATGCCTCAAGGACGTGTTTGGAACACACACGGGCAATGCGACCGTCTCGAATCACCACCACCGCATCGGCAATGACGTCAAAGGCAGGATTCAGCGTAAGGACCGTGCCGTTATGAACGATCAGATCATTGGTGGGTTTGTCCGGCACCTTACTCGGTCTCTTTTTTGATGATTTTTATTGCGATCTTATTCACATCACGCATGACGGCTTCTTCGTGCAGGCTCAGCAACTGGCGGTCTTGCATGAGAATGCGTCCGTTTACGATTGCAGTAACCACGTCGTGGCCGGATACCGTGTACACCAGGTGAGAATACACATTGTACATGGGCACCAAATGCGGCTGGTCGACATCCACAATGATCAGGTCCGCCTTTTTCCCGGGCTCAAGAGATCCGATACAGGCGTCCAGCCCCAGCACGCACGCGCCGTCCAAGGTAGCCATCTTGACCACGGTCCGGGCATCCAGGACAGTAGGGTCGAGAGTTTGAACCTTGTGGAGCTTGGCCAGGGTGTCCATTTCCTGAAACAGGTCCAGGTTGTTGTTGCTCGCACAGCCGTCCGTGCCGACCCCCACCGTCACGCCTCGGGAAAGCAATGCCGGAATCGGAGCGATGCCGGAGGCCAGCTTCATATTGCTCTCCGGGTTGTGAGCAACCTTGACATCGTACTGTTTGAGCAACGTGATGTCATTTTCCGTCAGGGCCACGCAGTGGTCGGCAATCAAGCGAGGGCCCAGGATACCCAGGTCCGCCAGGTGTTCGGGCGGCGTCTTGCCAAACTTATCCTGGATCTGGGCTACTTCGTGTTGCGATTCGGACAGATGAATCACCATCGGTGCCTGGTTTTCGTCCGCAATGGCCTTAAGCTTTTGAAGCAAATCCGGGGAACACAGGTAAGGTGAATGGGGCTCTACCGCAATGGTAATCAATGGATCCCGGCGCCATTTGTCGATCAAGGCACTGGTATATTCCAGCCCCTTTTCCACCGGCCCGTAGCTGGGAGAGGCAAAGTCATAAATGACCTCTCCCACCACAGCCCGCAGCCCGGCTTGTTTGGCCGCCTGCGCGACGGCGTCTTCAAACAGATACATGTCACAAAAAGTGGTGGTGCCCGATTTAATCATCTCCGCGCAGGCCAGCAGGGTGCTCCGATAGACCATATCCTGGGTAAGTTCGGCTTCGGCCGGGAAGATGTGTTCCTCAAGCCAGGTCATGAGCGGCAAATCATCGGCCAGCCCTCGAAAAAGGCTCATGGCCGCATGCGTGTGGGTATTGACCAGCCCGGGCATGACGATACCACCCTTGGCGTCAATCACCTTCGCCGCTTTATATTCCAGGAGCACGGCCTGCTGCGGTCCAGCAGCTGCAATGCGGTCTTGGGCTACGGCCACGGCCCCAGGTTCGATTACAGGCATATCCGGGGCCATGGTGACAAGCGTTGCGTTTTTAACCAAAATATCAACCAAATGCATGAAAAAGCCTTAATCTGTTGATGATAGGAATGCGGCCGCCGTTTTGAGAACGGTCCGCGATGCGCTTTTTTCCGGTTCCGGTTTGTCCCCGGTCAGGACCCGGGCAGTCCTTCAAGGACCCCTTCCACGATGGCCCGAACCTTTGGAGCAGCCGTCTCGGCGGTCGCGATCACGTCTTCGATTTGACATGGCGCCGGTGCATCGGGCAAGTTCATGTTGGTAATCACGGAAAGCCCGAGTATGGCCATGCCGCCGTGAACAGCGGTGATCACCTCTGGAATCGTAGAAAGCCCCACTGCATCAGCACCGATCGTCTTTAAAAAGCGTATCTCGGCCGGAGTCTCCAGCGACGGTCCGGCCAGCCCCACATAAATCCCTTTTCGCAAGCCGATCCCACGCCGCAGGGCAGCCTGCTCGGCCAGGGCCATCAAGCTGGGATCGTAGACGCGGATCATCTCCGGAAACCGCGGTCCCCATTCGTCGATGTTGGGGCCGATGAGCGGGTTGTTGCCTGTAAGGTTGATATGGTCTGCGATGAGCATGATGTCACCCGTGCAAAACAGAGGGTTGATCCCCCCTGAGGCATTGGTCACGATCAGCGTCTTGACCCCCAGAAGCTGCATCGTTCGGATCGGCAAGGAGATCTGGGCCATGGTGTATCCTTCGTAGTAATGGAACCGGCCCTGCATGGCGATCACCGCCTTGCCCTTCACATGTCCGATCACCAACCGGCCCTGGTGGCCGCTCACCGTGGAGGCCGGAAAGTGGGGAATTTCATCATAATCCAGGCTCACAGCGTCTTCCATGGCCTTAAGGGTGTCTCCAAGGCCGGTTCCCGCCAGAAAACCGATCTGGGGCGTCACAGGCGACATCGCTTCCACGGTCCGGACCGCCTCAAGCACCTGCTGTTTGAATTTTTGCATTGTCATCCATCCTTAAAATAGAACGGTTTTTGCGCAACCTGTCAGGAGTGCCACGAGACCTTTGCACAACTCGCAGCTCTGGCTTACAAGGCGATATTTTACGCGCCCAGCCGCTCGGGAGTCGGGTCGTTTTGCCGAAAGGCGATATGCCGATTCCGCCTGAGGCGGAGCGCGGCCCGACTCAGGCGGGCTCGGTCTGGATCATATCGCCTTGAGGGAAGGCGACCCGACTCCCGACAGAGGGTTGTGAAAAGCTCTCCGGTGCCACGCAAACAATCCTTGAAACAAAACGTGGTGTACCTTAGAATGTCGTTCTCAGGATAGTCAAACACAAATTTGGGCCTTCAGACGCCCCCCAAAGGGTGGCTGGATTAAATAGCCGCCCTCTCGCGGGGACACGTATTGACAGAAGGGGCGCACGGGCCGCAAAGGATGTAAACGCTATGGGACAACAGGTCACCAAAACAGGCGTAGTCAAGGCCATTCAAGGCTCTATGGCCGTCGCCATGACGACCCGCGAAGAGGCGTGTAAGCACTGCAAGGCCCGGGGGAGCTGCGAAATGCTGGGGGGGTCCGGAATCGATGTGGAGGTCAGGGCCTTGAACACGGTCGGGGCACAGGTCGGAGATATCGTGACAATCAGCATGAAGAGCAGTTCCGTGCTCAAGGCCTCCTTTTTTATTTATATGGTGCCCATTCTCGCCTTGATCATCGGGATGGTTGCCGGCTTTGTCCTGGCAAAAGTGGTCCCCCTGAAAGAAGAGCTGTCTGTTGGCATCATGGCCGCCCTCGGTGTGGCAATATCTTTTGTGTGGCTGAACCGAAAGGCGGAATCTCTTTCTCAGCAACGGGAATTTATACCTGAAATCATTTCCAAAAGACGCCCTGCCCAGCCGTTGTCAGACGTTCCGCCACAGTGTTCCCTCGGGTGAGACCTTTGAAAAATGTTCAATTTTGGCGAAGATTTCAACTTTGAGGATTGATCCGCTTGAGGCGGAGAGCCAGATGGAAGAATTGGGCAAAAGGAGACTTTTGCAAAGGCCCCTCGGGCAGGACCGGCTTTAGCCTCATGGATTTCCTTCACCCCCCGATGCACAGGCTTTAAGGGCCTTAACCAGGTGATAGGGAATCCGCAGATCACCCCGTCCCACACCCAAACGAATGTCCGGCTTAAGTACCCCATGGAAGTCCGTGCCTCCGGTCATGACCAGGCCGTACCGAACGGCAAGCTGCTCATAGGCAGCTATGCGTTCGGGATCGTGGCCAGGATAGTACGCCTCAATGCCTTTCAGCCCCAACCCTTTGAGCTCGGACACAATAGCTGACAGCTCCGCATCGCCGGCGGCATTGAGCGAGCCGGGGTGTGCCAGTACCGGCACCCCGCCCGCTGCCGAAATGGCGGCGATGGCCTCGGCGGCAGATAGCCGGGACTTTGGGACATAGGCCGGGCGGCCGGATTTTAAGAACCTGTCGAAGGCCTGGTCGATGTCGTGGACAACGCCTTTTCGAACAAGCACGAGGGCAAAGTGCGGGCGTCCCACCTGTCCCCCGCCGGCTATATCGCACACCTCGTCGTATTGGACATCAATGCCCAGCCGCCGGAGCCTTTCCGTGATCTTGAGATTCCTTTCCACCCGGGCCTTTTGAAGTACGGCCAGGGCATCTCTTAATGCCAAGGCGTCCGCACGAAAAAGGTAGCCGAGAAGGTGCAGGGCCCCTCCGGAAAACCGCGCACTGATTTCTACACCCGACATGACCTCCAGGGGTGGGGCGTCCGGGCAGGCCAGGGCCTCCAAGGTACCGGCTACGGTGTCGTGATCGGTAATGGCAATGGCCTTCAGACCGGCTTTTTTTGCGGCAAGAATGATCTCAACGGGTGACAGGGACCCGTCAGAGGCGGTGGAGTGAATATGGAGGTCAATACATCCGGAAAGCGTGGTTAGAATGTCCTTAAAGACCGTCGACGCCTTAAAGACCAAGCGCGTTTTCGCGAGCCTCTTCTTTGGTTTTACACTCGATACACTGCGTGGTTACAGGGCGGGCCTTGAGCCGTTTAATGGAAATGTTTTCCCCGCAATTCTCACACACGCCGTAGGTTCCGTCTTCGATACGTTCCAGGGCTTCCCTGATCTTGGCAATCAACTTGCGTTCTCTATCTCGAATCCGCAGGGTAAAATTGCGATCCGATTCCATAGCCGCCCGATCGGTCGGGTCCGGAAAGCCGGGCTTCTCGTCGATCATGCCCGACACGGTGCCGCTGGCCTCGGCAAGAAGGCTCTCCAAACGTTCCGTCAACAGTTTCTTAAAAAATTCCAGATCTTTTTTCTTCATGGTCAACCTACCAGAATCAGACGTAAAGGCCTGAAGCTTTAGAAGGCCCCAACACCCCTCATCGCCCGTTCGGAGATGAATCCAACATATTGGCGGGCTGGATCAGGCCTCTTTGAAATAGCAAAAATTATCACAACCTGATAGGGTTGTAAAGAAAAAACATTCAGGCGAATGCAACCGGCGTGAAAACACGCAAGGAGCCCAGTCTCTCGATGACGATTCGATTGGAGAACAAGTACCGGTTCTGGGCCAGCCTCTTGGCCCTGGGAATCTCATCGGTGGCGATCCAGCTTGTCATGATCCGGGAGGTCATGGCCAGCTTTAGTGGCAACGAGCTGGTCATTGGCTTGGTTCTCGGGGCATGGCTGCTGTTCACCGGCGCGGGAGCCGCGCTAGGAGGACACCTGTCAGGAAGGCTCAACGCAAGGCCTGCGCTGTTCTGGAGCCATATTCTGGTAGCCCTGTTGCCCTTTGCGCAAATTGGCGCAATCCGTGCCTTGCCGTTTTTGTGGACGCGGGGTGTCATGCTCGGCCTGGGAAAAACGGTCCTTCCCGCCGGTGCGGTGATCCTGCCTTTCTGTGTGATAGGCGGCATCATGATTCCCATAGCCGCCAGCCTCCTGCGCGGCAAGGACGTCGCCGGCAAGGTCTATTTTGTGGACAGCCTCGGGGATCTCACCGGCGGGATCCTGTTCAGCGTTGTCTTCGTTTACACCCTTTCCCACTGGGACAGCCTGCTGTGTGTCGCCCTGTTGAACCTGAGCGCGGCCACCCTGATGACCGGCACGCACGGCCGCTTGTTGGTGGCTGTGGTGGCGATGGGTCTGTTTGTCACCAGGCCCCTTGACGACACCACCATTTCATGGCGTTTCCCCGGCCAGACCGTGATCCTGCACAAAAACACCCCATTTGCGCAGCTTACGATTTCCAGGTCGGGCACCCAGCTCAATGTATTGCAGGACACGATTCCGCTCTTTTCCACCCACGAACCGGAGGTCGAAGCCAAGGTCCATCCGGCCTTGGCGCAGGTACCCCCGGGTACAAGCGTCTTGTTGATCGCTGGAGGGGTTTTCGGCACCATCAACGAGATTGCAAAGCACCATCCGGCACGCGTGGATTACGTCGAGATCGATCCGGCTGTGGTTGCGCTGGACGACCTCCTCGACAAGAGCCTTTCTCATCCATTTGTCCACGTGCACGTGGGCGACGGACGGCTTTTTGTCAGAAAGACCCCATGCCGATATGACGTGGTCATCGTAGATCT
>JAFDGP010000161.1 GCA_019309245.1 Deltaproteobacteria bacterium
CGAGCGCAGGCGGAACAGGAGGTCCCTTCGAAACCGGCCTTGTGCCACCAGCTTATCGAGATCGCCGTTTGTGGCCGCAACCACTCTGAAATCACTGGTGAGTTCCGTTTTTCCGCCCACCGGCCGGAACGACCGTTCCTGAAGCACACGAAGAAAGGTCCGCTGGATGGACAGGGGCAGCTCCCCCACCTCATCCAGAAAGAGGGTCCCTGTATCCGCCTGTCGGATCAATCCATCGCGGTCCCTGTCCGCCCCGGTAAAGGCGCCTTTTTTATGTCCGAAAAGCACACTTTCCACCAGGTTCTCAGGCAAGGCCGCACAATCCACCACCACGAAATTCCTGGACGTACGGGCGCTGTTCTCACGGATGGCCCGTGCAAAGAGTTCCTTGCCTGTGCCCGTCTCACCGGTAATCAAAACATTCGAGTCCGTGTTGGCCGCCCGCGCCACAAGATCCAGGCACGCCTTGATCTGTGCACTGTTGCCGATAATGCCATCCCGCTTCAGGAGGGTTGCCAGCCTTTTTGTTTGCTTCCCCTCACGGTACCGTAGGGCCCGGGCCAGGAAGAGGGAAACGGTCTCCATAGACAACGGTTTTTCCACATAATCCCAGGCCCCGTTTCGGATCGCCATGTCCGCGCTGTCCGGTCCTCCTTCGCCGGTAATGACAATCACCTCCGGAGATGATGGTTTTTCAGAAATTCTTGAAAGGGCCTTCAAGCCATCGCCGTCCGGCAGGCGCACGTCCAGAAATATCACGTCGAATTTTCCGGAACCTGCCTCGCGAAGGCCCTGCCCCAGACTCAAGGCACAGGTTACATGGTGGCCCAAATGCCTCCCCACGGCAGCCAGGGCCTCACAGATCATTTTGTCGTCATCAACTACCAGGATATCAGCCATGATGGCGCCACGCTTTTTTGTCCAGTACGTCTGATCGTCCTTCGCTGGTTCTAAAAGCTCTATGATTTAACGCCAATATGCGCTCCGATTCCAGCAAAGACTATGCCATGGGTCTCTTCATAGGATTCCGGGAAACTATGACGGCAGGTATTGCCAGGATGAACCGCCTATTTCCTTGGCAGGAAACATGATAAGTATCTCGTAACAGAAGGTTGAAATGTCCTGTCAAAATCTTGACAAATTAAGGACAATTGGATCAGGAGATCTCCTCGGAGGGAAGAAGGATCTCCTTATTTTTAACCGCCTCTAAAGAGGCTACTTGCGGGACATGGCATGATTTATGCTTTAATATCGGGATGGTTTCTACCCGTTGAACCCCGCATCGAGGGGCTGATACTGTGAAGCTCGGTAGTTAAAATGGATAACGATAAGAAACAGGAAAAAATCAAGGCCCTGCTGGAACAGGTAGAGCAGTCTGAGATCTCATCGATCAAGAGTGTGGTTTCCGAAATCGTCCGTGTCATCAATGATCCCCGTTCCAATGCCATGGACTTAAAAGAGGTCATAGAAATCGATCCTCCGCTGACCGCCAGGGTCCTCAAGGCGGCGAATTCCGCTTACTATGCTCCTCCAAAAAGGATCGATGACATCCGGCACGCGATTCTCTGGATCGGTTCCGACGCCCTGAAGGAACTTGCATTAAGTCAAAAGGTATGTCAGGTCTTCGAAAAGAGTGTCTCGTTTGACGGGTATTCCCGAACAGGGCTGTGGACCCACAGCCTGGCGGCGGCTCTGTTTGCCAAGGCACTTTACAGGAGGGAATTCGCCGAGGCAGGAGAAAATGCCTATGCCGCTGGCTTATTGCACGACATCGGGGTTGTTATAGAAGACCAGTTCCTACAAGATGCCTTCCGGGTCATTATCCGCAAAGCCAAAAAGGAAAACAAAGAGCTTACTGAAATCGAAGTCGCAATCCTGGGTTATTCTCATGCGGACATTGGAGGAGCCCTGTCAGAATACTGGAATTTTCCGGAGGAACTGGTGGCCGCCATAAGGCACCACCATGACCCTGCGGGTGCAGATGAATTATTTTCAAGAATGGCGTCCACATTGTACCTGGCCGACTATGTTTGCACCCAGAAAGGCTTTGGTTATATAGGCGGCAGAACCGTTTATGACAAAGATCTCTATCTAACCGGGTTGAAACAGTTGAACATCAGGCCGCAGGCCATCAAACTCATCGCCGAGGAGCTGGAACAGGAAATGCGAAAGATGCAAGACAGAGGGGTGGTGTTTGCATGACCTGTGAGGATGCCGGAAAACTCAAGGACAAGATCGCCTGTTTGGAGACTCAA
Source organism: Deltaproteobacteria bacterium (assembly GCA_019309245.1). Taxonomy (GTDB): domain Bacteria; phylum Desulfobacterota; class Desulfobacteria; order Desulfobacterales. The sequence continues at coordinate 2,256 of JAFDGP010000161.1, forward strand.
ATAAGGCATCTGGCGAATGACCTTCGCGTCACCAAAGAAGAATATCGAATCGCCGCAAGGCATACCTTCGAACTATTCTCCAATCTGGAGGAGAACCGGAAGGAACTTGAAAAACGTACCGCCCAATTGTCAACTTTAAACAAGAAGCTCCATAAAGAGATCGCGGAACGTAAACGAGCCGAGCAGCGAGCCTTAAAGGCGAAGGAATCGGCTGAAACAGCAAATCGGGCCAAGAGAGAGTTCCTGGCCAATATGAGCCATGAAATTCGCACCCCGTTAAACGCCGTACTCGGTTTTATTGATCTGTTGCTGGAAACCGATCTGGACGATGAGCAGAGGGGTTACGTACAGACAGTGAAACAGAGCGGAGAGGGTTTGCTCTTGTTGATTAACGATATTTTGGATCTTTCCAAGATCGAGGCCGGTCAACTGCAACTCGAGGCCGTTTCGTTTGACCCGAGCGCAGTCGCCCGGGAGGTCTGCGACCTGTTTCGTCCCGGGCTCGCGGACAGCCGGATTAAGATTCAGTGCCATGTAGACGATGTGCCCGCCCTTGTAAAAGGAGATCCGGCGCGGTTTCGTCAGGTCCTGTTGAACCTGGTCAACAATGCCGTAAAGTTCACTAAGGCCGGGGGCATCCAGCTAAATTTAAGTATTCAAAAACGGTCCGACGATGCCGTCGTCCTCCAGGCCTCCGTCCGAGACACGGGAATCGGCATTCCCCAGGAAAAACTGAACTCTGTTTTTGATGTCTTTCAACAGGCCGACACCTCCACCACCAGAAAATTCGGTGGCACGGGCTTGGGACTTTCCATCTCCAGGCACCTTGCCAGACTGATGGGGGGTGATATCTGGGTGGAAAGCCAGCCTGGCCAGGGCAGCACCTTTTATTTTTCAGCCTGCTTGGCCACAGAACAAGAAGAAGAAACCATCCCGGGCCTTGAAAAACCTCCGACCCCTCCCGGTGGGAGGTCAAGAGAGAAAGGGGACGGCTCGCATGGCTATATTCTTCTGGTGGAAGACAACCCGGTCAATCAAAGGCTGGCGAAAACTCTGTTGACCAAGGCCGGATACCGGGTAGAATTGGCCAATAACGGCCGTGAGGCCGTGGAGCAATATACAAAGTGCCCAAAAGCCTATGATATGATTTTCATGGACGTTCAAATGCCCGAAATGGACGGAATTAAGGCGACAGAAATCCTCCGTCAAAAGGGTTTCCGTGATGTCCCCATCATTGCCATGACCGCCCATGCCATGAAAGGGGATCGAGAAACCTGCCTTGCCGCCGGCATGAATGACTACATTGCCAAGCCCATCAAAAAGGCGGACCTTTTGGACATGATCGAAAAGGTATTGGGCCCGGCGGTATGCCCCGAAAAAACGGAAACACCCTCCACTCGGCCCTGAAACCGGACTCCAGGAGGCTGAGAGGGATGTCTCCGCCGACCACATGGCCCACTAGATCCGGAAACCATTATCCCCGCGTCATCGCAGCTCCACACTTCGGGCACTTCTCCTCGTAACAGGGTCGTCCGGGCTGATGGGGAATTTTTTCCCCACAGCTCGGGCAGACACAATTTCCACCCGGCCCTGCGCCGAAGCCCCCACCTCGGCCGCGGCCGCCACCACCTTGGCCCATGCCTCTTCCGGTTCCCGGTCCTTGGCCTCTTGGCCCTGTTCCATCTCCTCTTGGCATCATGATTCTCCTTTCATATCCCTATTGCACATTCAAAGGCGCTGTGTATGGCATCCAGCGCCTTACCGACAGTGCTGCAATCGCCAATCTTGTAAAGGTCGATCTTGCCCGCAAGCTCATTTTCCAAAGCGGTCTCCGGCTCCATTCCCTTTGCAATAACAATGGCATCAACATGTTCAATGGCAAGCTCGCCGTCACGATTTTCTACATATACAGTGTTACCCTCTTTCCGGAGGACCTTGGTTTCGGTCAGAACAGTGACCCCCCATTCCTTCAAAGACATTAGAGTTAATTTTTTTGCCATGGGGAACATCCCCCTGCCCATCTCTTTGGACGCCTTTACAATAGTGACGCGGTTCCCATTTTCCGCCAACGCCTCCGCGACCTCCATGCCGATGAGCCCGCCGCCAATCACGACAACCGTCTGATCTTTGGGCTTGTTTTCGGGTCGCATAATCTCTGCCCAGAAGACATCCTTGACTCCCGGCAGTTCAGGTACAATCGGCTTAGAACCTGTAGCCAAAATCACGACATCGAATTTTTCCACAAGGTCCTCAGGCAGGGCCTTTTGGAAAACCACATCCAGCTCCTCTTGAACCCGCTGGGAATAATAATCGATAATGCGAAAAAACTTCTTTTTTCGAGGGGCAAGACAGGCCAGATTGAATTGTCCCCCCAACTGGTCTTGTTCAAAGAGCACCACATCATGGCCTCGTTCTTTGACAGTGAGCGCCGCTTCCATACCGGCCAGGCCACCGCCCACCACCGCCACCTTTTTCAAGGCCTTGGCTTTAGGTAAGGGGAACTCACTTTTGTCCCGGCCGAGCCTCGGATTCACAAGACACATGAGACCTTTGCCCGCCTTGACCCCCCCTACGCAACCCTCCAGACAGGCGGCGCAAGGGCGAATGCGGCCAGGAACTTCCCCTAAAATCTTGCCGACAAAATCAGGGTCAGCCACCAATGGGCGGCCGACAGCCACCGCATCGGCCATCTGGTTTGAAAGAATGTGCCTCGCATCTTGGGCGGTGTTCACTTGTCCTACAGCAATCACAGGGATCTTCACGTGCTTTTTGACAGCCTGTGCAAATTCCCAGGTTCTGCCCTTTGGAACCGCCATATATTGAAAATACCAGGGAGGGGTTTCGCACAATGATCCAGAAGAAACGTGTATTGCGGTCACCCCAGTGTCCTCAAGGGCCTGACTCAGCGTGATCATGTCTTCAATGGCAAATCCTCCAAAAAACATCTCCGCCCCGCTGATCCGCACAATAATGGGAATCATTACGGCATCCTTGAGTCGGCCGAGCAGTTCCAGACAAAATCGCATTCGGTTTTCAAGGCTCCCGCCGTATTCGTCTGTCCTGTCATTGACGGCCGGCGACAAGAACTGCGCCACAAGATGACCGTGGCCACATTGCACTTCGAGAAAGTCAAAACCGGCCTTTTCTATGCGCTGACCTGCCGCAACAAAAAGACCCTGTACATGACGGATGTCATCCTTGCTCATCCGATAGGGGACTTTACCTATTGAGGGGCATGGCTTTTCGGATGAAGAGACATGGATGTTGGTCTCTATGTTCGGGTTGGCCATACGTCCAGGATGGCTGATGTGACCGACAGCCCGTGCGCCCCCGGAATGAATCGTTTCAGCGAGCTTCTTGAGCCCCGGGATCATGTCATCTTTGTGAGCGCCGATTTGAACGGGAATCTCACGCAGGTCATAATGGATATAGAATGGTTCCGGCGTCATTGCCCCCACATGAGCCATTCGCCGACGGTAAAACGCAATGTGCCGATCCGTCACCTCGCCCTCAGGCATTCCATAGGCGGTCTTGACGGGCGCCATAATGAAACGGTTTCGTAACGTCACTTCGCCAATCATCAATGGACGGGCTAATGGGTTCATGGTGTTTCCTTTCCTGATACTTTGAAAGCTTTCCACAATACACGGACGTCAGTCACGTCGTTTCCTTGAAAGGCGAAATGCCGATTCCGGCTTAGGCGGAGCATGGTCTTCGTCTGCACGGCTCGGCCTGGCTCATATCGCCTTGAGAAAAGGTGACCCGACTGACGAGCCAAT
>JAFDGP010000162.1 GCA_019309245.1 Deltaproteobacteria bacterium
TTCCTCATCCCGCTTTCGGATGGCCTCGCGTTTGTCGTACTTGCGTTTGCCCTTCGCCAGGGCGAGCGTGACCTTGACCTTGCCTTTCTTGTTGAAATAGACATTCAGGGGAATGAGGGCCTGGCCCCTTTCCTCGACCTTTCCAATAAGCCGTTTGATTTCCTGTCTGTGCAACAAGAGCTTTCTGGGCCGTAACGGGTCATGGTTGCCGCGGGCGGCAAACGGATAGGGGCTGATATGCATGTTGTGCAGAAACACCTCACCGTTTTTGATCCTGGCGTAGCTGTCTTTTAGGTTTGCGCGCCCGAGCCTCAGTGATTTTACTTCGGTGCCCAGCAAGACCATGCCCACCTCGAGGGTATCCATGATGTGATAGTCATAGCGGGCTTTTCGGTTCTGGCATATGATCCGGCTCATAATGATCGCAGCAACGGTTGTATTCACCTTTAAAGAATCGCAGCCCGGGCAAGACGGGGAAAAGACAATCCCGAAAACCCAAAAGGACAATGGCACGAAAGATGTGATTTTTTCTACACGGCAGGCCGGTAGGCCGGCAGTTGGGCCTGGCCGTTTGATTGAAAAAAGGCCGCCATTTCCAGGAAATCCCCGTAGGTGTCCAGCACGAGCTGTCTGACCTGTGACGCGGTGTGTTGGGTGAGCATTTCTCGGGCAAAACGCCTTGTGTCTTCGAAGGACAACTGGCGCACCACGTGCTTGATTCCGGGTATAGAAATCGGATGCATGCTGATGGTATCGAGCTCCAGGCCAAGAAGCACCGGAAGATTAATGGGATCGGCGCCCATCTCCCCGCAAAGTGCGGCTTCAATCCCATGTGCCTTGGCCGCCTTGACCACCAGATCAATCATTTTCAGCACCACTGGATGCAGGGGTTGATACAGGCTGGCCACCTGTTTGTTGATCCGGTCGATGGCAAAGGAATATTGAATGAGATCATTGGTCCCGATGCTCAAAAAATCCACCTTTTCTGCCAAGATATCGGCCATAAAGACCGCAGAAGGCACCTCGATCATGACCCCCACGGGGACATCCTTCTTAAAAAGAACGCCCTCTTTATCAAGGGTCTCGGCGGTTTCTTCCAGGATGCGCTTTGCCTCGATGACCTCTTCCACCCGGGACACCATAGGAAACATAATCCGAATGTTTCCAAAAGCACTTGCCCTGAGGATGGCCCGAAGTTGTGTCTTAAAGATGTCCGGGGACTGGAGACAAAATCGAATGGCCCTTAGCCCCAGGGCGGGATTGATTTCCTCCGACCACTGGATACTGCTGGCGAACTTGTCTCCACCCAGATCCAGGGTGCGGATGGTGATTTGGCGGCCCCTCATGATTTCCGCCAGGTCTCTGTAGTTTTCAAACAAGTCTTGCTCTGAGGGAAGGTCCGGCCTGTTCAGGTAGAGGAACTCCGTGCGATAGAGGCCGATGCCTTCGCCGCCGTGATCCAGGGCCGAGACCACTTCTTCCAGCATGGAGATATTTGCCTGGATTTCCAGACGATGCCCGTCCGTGGTGACGGCGGGCCCCTCACTGGCCCGGGTGACCTGGGCTTGAAACGTCTCGAAACGTTCCTTGCGGTCGTAATATTGGGCAATGGTCTCTTCGTCGGGGTTGATGATCACCAGGCCGGCATTGCCGTCCACGATAATGAGGTCTCCGGTTTCCAGCCTGCGGGTGGCGTCCTTGAGGCCCAGAACCGCGGGAATTCCCAAAGAACGCGCAATGATGCCCGTATGGGAGGTGTGGCTGCCCAGATCCGTGATAAATCCCTTGACACGTTCGAGCTGGATCTGCGTGGTTTCAGCCGGAGAGAGGTCCCGGGCGACAATGATGACGCGCTTGTCGATATCGGAGATCTTGGTCGGTTTCGTGCCCAGGAGCTGTTCAAAGATCAAGTTGGATGCGTGAACAATGTCCGATGCCCTGTCCCGAAAATAGGGATCCGGCATCTTCTTGAAGTTGCCTTTGACCTTCTCAACCGTATTTTTCAGGGCGTGCTCGGCATTGATTCGGTGCTTTTGAATCTGTTCGATGGTGCCATCATAGAGCATCTTGTCCTTCAAGAGCATCATGTAGGTATCAAGGATATAGACGTGGTCCTGATAATCGTCCGAGACGTCTTCGATATATTGACGAAGGTGCTGGCGTGCCTTGCTGACCGCGTCTTTAAACCGGTTTACCTCCGCCTCGATCTCTTCAGGAGGCAGCTGGCGTTCTTCAATCAGATGGGTGGTGTGTTCCTGTTCCAAGAGGTAGGCCTTGCCGATATCGATTCCCATCGATGCGCCGACCCCTTTTAAGACCATGTTCTTGGTTGTTTCCTCAGACATGGTTACAATTCTCCGAATCCCGTTTCAATCAGCCGGGCGATTCCTTCAAGTACCGGCGTATCACTCGGGTCCGTTATTTTCACCGTGATCCTCGACCCCCGCGGAAAATAGAGTCCGATCACGTCCAGGATGCTCGTGGCGTCCACTTCTTCCGCGTCATTTCCGATCATCACCGGACCTTGCGCCTTTTGTGCCAGGCGGGCAATCTTGGCGGCCGCGCGTGCATGGAGGCCGAGCTCATTTGGAATGGTCAGAATCTTTGTGTCGTTTGTTTTCAATTTTTTCAGCCCAGCCGATGGCCTGTGCTGTTTGGCTCCGTTACAATCCATTGAAAATTCCACCAGAACCGAGTGCGGGGTTTCCGGGAGTGCCCCTGAATTAAAGCAAGAATTGAGCCAGCAGCACCCCGTTTTCCATCCGCGAGACCCTGGCAAAACATCCCCTTTTGCCCAATTTCTGTGTCTGGTTCTCCGCCTTAGGCGGATCGCCATTCCTGGACTTTACCAAAATTGAACATTTTTCAAAGGTCTCTTCACAAAGCCTGGCTTATGGCCGGAAATGTTGCTCATGATATTGTTTAACTTGATGCATAAAGGCCTCAACCCTGGTCAGCATGTTGGTCTGTTCCTGGCCGTCGTAGACGGCGTGCAAGACCGGAAGCCCTTCCCATGCCCTTAACGCATGCTTGAAGACGGGTACGCTGACATTGCCCAGCATACAATTTAGAACAAACAAATTGCAAATGCCGGCAACCCCCATGGTCGCAAACCGCCTGACACGCGCAGTGAAGGTGGCCAGGACCGGGTCGATGTCGTAATGAATGAACGGTTCGCATTCCTGCATAACGGTTCCGGCGTCCAGATTGCCAAAGGGTCGCAGGACATTGGGCAGACACTTCTGAGCGCGCCGGACCCAGGACATCATCCACTGGTTTCTGAGCCAATAATATAGCGCCGAAACCGGCCGGCCGTTTTTCAGGCGGTTTTTTGGATAGTAATGCTGTGAAAACAGCGAAAAGAAATTCGGAACCGTCAGGCCGTGCAGGCAGACTTCGGCCCCTAGGGTCTCCAGGGTGCGGACCAGGTCGTGATTGGCCCGACGATTCAGTACGGTATAGAACTCCCCCACGCAGCCCACTTTCGGGCGGATCTCGGATCGGTCTACTGGGATATCGGCAAGCGCACGGGTCGCTCCTTTCAGTGCTGCAAGAACCGTCCCGCCCCCCAGCGGGTGGCCGTCCGCGTGGGAAACCGCTTGTACGATTCTTTCGATTCCCTCGGCATAAACGCGGTCGGTTTGCCCGGGGTGTTTCTCATACGGCCGGGTATGCAACCGGATTCGATCCAGTACTTCAGTGGCCAGCCATCCCTGCCACAATGCCCTGGTGAAACGCAACCCGAAAAGGCCGGAAAATTCCTCGTACCGTGGCGATGTCAGGGGCGCGATCACCGGCACCTGAGACAGGCCCAGGCGTGTGAACAGGTCCGCATGTCCGATCGCATATTGAGAAAAACGGCATGCCCCATCATAGTTCAGCATCAAAACGGCGGCCCGGTCGGGATCGAATCCGGGTTCGCGCGTCAACCTCACAAAAGCCCCGCTGGTGAGGATAAACGGATGGCACTCCCGTCCGGAGGTCACCCGTCGGCCGAGGTACTCGACATCGTCATCCGGTTCGGGGAGCATTCTGGCCTCAAGGCCGATATGTTTAAAAGCAGCCCGTACGACCTCCGAAAAGGCCTTTGAAACAAATGGGAAATACAACGACCTGTTTTCCAGTCGGCGCATGATCCCGGGCTGTGGGTTCCAGGGATCCCCCGTCCTATCCTTTGCCTTGATAACCAGATTGAACGCAGATGGTCTGGGTTTCCGGTTGTCCTGGGCGTGTTCCACGGTTTCGAGAAAGGCTTCGATCCGTGTCACCAGGCCGGCATCGCCGGTGTGGTCATCTACCTCAAGCACAAGGTGTGGGATGCCGTGGAGTTCTGTTTCCATGTACTTCAAAAAAAACGAATCCGGCCCGCAACCGAAATTCGTGAGCAACACCGGAAAAAAAGACGGCCGTTTCTTGATCCATTCAAGCGCTTTGAGCAGGTCCCGGGTGTTTTTCCAGACCACGTTGTCATAGCGCTCAGGAAGGGCTGTTTGTTCAAGCGGCAGCATATCAAACGGCACGACCGTCTGCCCCAGGCGTTGGAGCTTTCGTACCAGGTGGAGGTTCAGGCCGGGGTCAAAGATATTGTGGGTCTTTCCCAGGAGTACCAGGCACCGTCTCGTGTGGCGGTCCAGGGTGTCCAGAACCGCTTTTCCGCGTTTGCAACGCCACTGTTCAAAGCGATTCTGGGCTGTCCAGGCCGCCTGTGCGGCATCGCGAGCCTCAGCCGCCGTATGTCCCAGCGAACGTGCGAGCCTTTCAAGGGTTCGATCCACTTCAGGCCGTGATCGGCTCCAATGCACAATCGGGGAAAGGATCGACACCCGGGTTCTGACGGCAGATTTTACCATGTAGGCGACCGATTGGACGTACGGGCAATTGAAGCTTCGGTGAGGCGTCGTCCGAGGAGCCTTTGGTGCCCCGGGATGATCAATTTCGGTGGGCAGCAGAATATGGGATACGCCCTTTGAGATCAGGTCTACAATATGCCCGTAGAGGGCCTTGACCGGAAAGCAGGTCTCTGAAGGAACATGGACCATGCCCTGGCTCACGAGGTTCTTGTTGGTTTCATCTGAGAGAACCACTTGGTGGCCCAGTGCATTGAAAAAGGCCTCCCAGAAAGGAAAACGATCAAAAAAGGTCAGGCTCCGGGCCATGCCCACGGTCGGGCGGTCCTTTTGAGGTGTCCCGTCCTGGTCGAGCAGACCTTTGAGGAGCCGGTCCATGCGTTCGACAAACAGATCCGGTTCCTGTCCCCGGGTGTTTTCAGGGTCTGCGGCCTTGTCATACCGGCCGCACAGGCCACCGTGGTATGAGGTGAGCTTATTTTCAATATAAATTTCGTGCACGCTGCACCGATTGGGGCACCCCTGGCACTCGAACGTCTTGAGTTTATACGGGCGGTCCTGGAGATAAAACCCGGCAAATCGACTTGCCACCGGCTTGCGATCCCGGGCCGCAAGGGCCGCGCCCACAGCCCCCATCACATTGTGGTGCTCCGGAATGGACACGGGTGTGTTGAGAAGGTTTTCAAAGGCCGCTGCCACACTCTGGTTGCCGGCTACCCCGCCCTGGAACAAGACGTGCGAGCCGATTTTCTTGTTCCCGACCACTTTTTCCCGGTAGTTCAAGGCAATTGCATACGCCAGACCGGCCGCAAGATCATTGACGCTCTTTCCGGTCTGCAGGTGATGGACCAGGTCGGATTCCATAAAGACCGTGCATCTGGGGCCCAGGTTCACGGGGCTTTGGGATGAAAAGGCGAGGCGGCTGAAGGCCTTTTGAATAGGAACATCAAGCCGGGCAGCCTGTTCTTCCAGAAACGAGCCGGTGCCTGCCGCACACACCTTGTTCATCTCGAAATCGACCACATGCCCGTCACGGCACTGGATGTACTTCGAGTCCTGGCCGCCAATCTCGATGATGGTATCCACAGCCGGCTCAACATGAACAGCAGCGCGTGCCTGGGCGGAGATTTCATTGATGACCACATCGGCGCCCACAAAATCTCCAATGAAA
>JAFDGP010000003.1 GCA_019309245.1 Deltaproteobacteria bacterium
AACAAAACTTCATCGCCAATCGTAGGGTGGATGCCGATCTCCAGGTAGATGAAAAGATGCTATTCGAACAGCAATGCGCTGGAGCCGCACAACAATACGGGGTCACAGTACCTTGACCGTATTGAAAACAAATACAAAAAACGTTGAGCCATCCTTGATCCAACGATACAGCCGCAATCCGATCCTGACCAAACACGACGTGCCCTATCCGGTGGAGACCGTGCATAATGCCGGTGTGGTCAAGCACGACCGCAAATACGTGATGCTCTTCAGGTCGCACCTCAGGAACGGGCGCTCGATTATCGGGCTGGCGCAAAGCGAGGATGGCTTTCATTTTCGCGTTCACCCGGAGCCGTTCTTGACACCGGCTCAGGACGGCCCTTTTGCACCCTACGAGGAATACGGTGTGGAGGACCCGCGTGTGTGCGCTTTAGACGGCACCTATCTGATCACCTACAGTGCGTACTCAAGATACGGGGTCAGGGTGGCTCTGGCCAAGACCGCAGATTTTGGGTCTATAAAACGGGTGGCCCTGGTGACCCAGGCGGACTGTCGCAACATTGTTATTTTCCCGGCACGGTTTTCCGGCCGGTACGCCCGGCTGGACCGGCCTCATTCGGAGATCTGTCCCTGGTCGATTTGGGTCTCCTATTCCCCGGATTTGATCCACTGGGGCGACTCAAAGGTCGCTATTACGCCGCTGGCCTATCATTGGGACGAGATGAAAGTGGGCCCGGGCGCGACTCCCATTCAAACCTCACGGGGTTGGCTCAACCTCTTTCATGGTGTGTTTCAGACCATGGACGGCGCTGTTTACAGGCTTGGCGCGGCTCTTCATGATCTTGAGGACCCGGGCAGGGTCCTGGGGGTGGCTGATGAGTGGATTCTGCAACCCGAGGATCCCTGGGAGGTGAGTGGTTACGTCCATAACGTGGTCTTTTCGTGCGGGGCGGTGGCCGAACCGGACGGGATGCTCAAGGTCTACTGGGGCGGTGCTGATACCGTGATTTGCGCAGGGACCGTCGAAACGGAGGCCCTGGTTGATTTGTGCCTGACCCGGTCCAGACCCCCGATCTAATTGCCCTGCGGCAATCGCCGATTTGCCGATAAGGTTGCCGGTTGCCAGCTTTCGGGGTATTGCGCGCCGGATGCCGGGGAAAAGCGCCCCGATTCGGATCTTCTCATTTGACCTTGTCATTATGTGTTTCCCTCTCGTTCCGAACGGTTCATAATCCAAAAATCTTTTTTATAACAATAGGATATTCGTTTAATGAATTTCGGGGCGGGAGTATTTTCAGTCGGCTTGGCATATGCGTTGCTTAATGTCATGTAGACCCCGACTAGGCCGTGCGGAGCGGCTCGGGGAATGCCGCAAGGAAGGAGGAGAACCCATATGGAAGTTGTTGCAATGAAAAAAAAGGACAAGGAAAGCCAACCTGAGCGGGAAACCACTGAGGCCTTGCTGGCGGAGGGCCGGGTATTTCGGCCGTTGCCCGAGCTGGTGGTGGATGCGAACTTGAACCCGAACGATTATGAAGAGGCGGTTCAAAAAGCCCGGCACGATCTGGAAGGCTTCTGGGAAGAGGCTGCCGAGGACCTGCACTGGTTCAAGCGGTGGGACAAGGTGCTGGATCGCTCTGAGGCCCCTTTTTTCAAGTGGTTTGTGGGGGGAAAGACCAATATCGCCTACAATGCGCTCGACCGCCACATCACCACGCACCGCAAGAACAAGGTGGCCATCATTCACGAGCGCGAGGATGGTTCTCGGGAGCGGTTGACCTATTATGATCTGTACCGGGAAGCCAACCGTTTCGCGAACGTGCTTAAATCACTTGGGATTCAAAAAGGAGATCGGGTGGCCATATACCTGCCGAACATTCCCGAGATCGCCATTGTGATGTTGGGTTGTGCCAAAGTCGGTGCGATTCACAGCGTGGTCTACGCAGGGTTTAGTGCCGCAGCGCTTCGAGAACGCATCAACCATGCGGAGGCGAGGCTGGTCGTTACCGTGGACGGGTTTCAGAGAAACGGCAAGACCATCAGACTTAAGGAAGTGGTAGACGAGGCCATGACCGCGTGTCCCAGCGTGGAGACGGTGATCGTGATTCAACGTATGGGCGTGGAAGTGGACATGAGCGATGGGCGCTACCTGTGGTTTCACGATTTGATGAAAGGGGAACCTGCCAGCTTCGAGACCATGGCCATGGACGCGACTGATCCTTTGTATATCCTGTACACATCAGGCACCACAGGCAAACCCAAGGGTGTGGTCCACTGCCATGGGGGCTACGGTGTCGGCATCACCCGGACTCTCAAGTGGGTCTTCGACATCAAGGAAACGGACATTTTCTGGTGTGCCGCCGATCCCGGCTGGGTTACGGGTCACAGTTACATTGTGTATGGCCCGTTGTGTGCCGGGACGACCACTGTGATGTACGAAGGCCATCCCCTGTTTCCCGGGCCGGATCGGATGTGGCAGATCATCGAAAAATACGGCATTAACATCTTATATACAGCCCCGACGACCATCCGGATGCTCATGCGGTTTGGGTCGCAACATCCGAAGAAGTATGATCTTTCTACGCTCAGGATCCTGGGCACGGTGGGCGAGCCGATCAATCCGGAGGCCTGGGTCTGGTATTATGAAAACATCGGCAACCATAACTGTCCCATCATGGATACTTGGTGGCAGACGGAAACCGGTATGTTCATGGTGACCCCCACGCCCTGCAACGTCTTGAAGCCCGGCTCAGCATTCAAACCTTTTCCCGGGGTGCACGTGGATGTTGTGGACGCCCACGGGGAGCCGGTCCAGGCCGGAAAAGGGGGATACGTGGTGGTGAAAGAACCGTGGCCGGCCATGCTGCAAGGATTGTACAAAGATCCTGAAAAGTACAAGGAAGTGTACTGGTCCAAGATACCCGGGATGTATCTGGCCGGAGACATCGCCACCAAGGACGAAGACGGCTATTTCCGCTTCCAGGGGCGCTCGGATGACGTATTAAACACGGCCGGGCACCGGATCGGGACCGCCGAGGTGGAAAGCGCACTGGTCAGTCACAAGTACGTGGCCGAGGCCGCATGCATCGGTGTGCCCGACAAGGTCAAGGGTGAGGTCGCCAAGTTGTTTGTGACCCTCAAGGAGGGTGTGGAAGAAGACGAGGCCACCCTGGTCAACGAGCTCAAGGCGCACGTTCGAAAAGAGCTGGGGCCGATCGTGGTGATCCGTGAAATTTCCTTTGAAAGCAAGTTGCCCAAGACGCGAAGCGGCAAGATCATGCGACGCGTTCTTAAGGCCAGGGAACTGGGGCTTTCAGAGGGCGATCTATCGACACTTGACGACTAGAAGAAGCGAAGGGAGGAAATCAGGATGAGCGCAGGTGTTTATTGGTTGTTTGCATTTGTTTTGGCGTATTGGGCATACTGCATTACCTGGGGCGTCAAGGGGGCGATTCGCGCGAAGACCGCGTCGGACTATTTTATTGCCGGCCGTCAGATCAATGTCTGGGTCTTTGTGCTGGCCGCCACGGCTACGTCTTTTAGCGGCTGGACCTTTGTGGGGCATCCGGCGCTGGTATGGCGCGATGGGTTTCCGTATGCCTATGCGTCGTTTTACGCGATTACCATTCCTTTTACCGGGGTGATCTTTTTGAAACGCCAGTGGCTGCTCGGGAAGAAATACGGCTTCGTCACTCCGGGGGAGATGTTTTCCACCTATTTCAAGAGCGATACCATGCGGATTCTCACGGTGATCGTGGCCCTGTTTTTCAGCATTCCCTACCTGGGTGTGCAATTGCGGGCTTCGGGGTATTTGTTTAATATCCTGACCGATGGGCTGTTCTCCGTCGATGTCGGGATGGTCCTTCTGGCCGTGGTGGTGACGATTTACGTGGCCTTGGGCGGGCTGCGCTCGGTGGCGTATGTGGATACGGCCCAGTGCATCCTGCTGGCTTTCGGCATTGTTGCCTTGGGCATCATCACGCTTTCTTTTTGCGGTGGATGGGAAGGCCTGACCCAGGGAATTGCCAAGATCACCATGGCCGACAGCAAACTGACCCCGGAGGGCTACAGCCACTATATTGCCATCCCGGGGGTCATTCAATGGGTGCCGTCGGCAGGAAAGGCGGTCGGCGGGGTCTGGACCGGCGTGATGATCCTGACCTATATGTTTGCCTTAATGGGCATCCAATCGGCGCCGGCCTTTTCCATGTGGGCCTTTTCCAACAAGGACCCCAGGCCGTTTCCCTTGCAGCAGGTATTCGCCTCATCCATGGGGATCGGTTTTATCCTCATGGTCTTTACGGCCATCCAGGGTATGGGTGGTCACGCCCTCATGGATGCCAATATTATTCCGTCGCTGGCCGGGGGCAAGCAGGGCAACCTGGTTCCTTGGCTCATCCACTTGCTGGGCGACCACTGGCCGGTGCTGGTCGGGCTCCTGGCGGTGTGCGCGTTGGCGGCCATGCAGTCTACCGGCGCGGCCTATATGTCCACCGCAGCCGGCATGCTCACCCGAGACATTTACAAGCACTTCATGAACAAAGAAGCCACGCACAAGCAGCAGAAATTTTTCGGGCGTATTTTGGTCCTTCTTGTGGTGTTTGCCGCCCTGGTCGTGGCGGTGACCTCCACGGACGCCCTGGTGCTTCTGGGAGGACTGGCGGTATCCTATGGATTTCAGATGTGGCCCGCGCTGATCGCCATCTGTTATGTGCCCTGGTTTACCAAACAGGGGATCGTTTCAGGACTGATCGCCGGTTTGGTAGGGGTTACACTGACCTACAAGTTCAAATTCGGACTTCCCTGGGGCGCCTATCCCCTGACCATTCACAGTGCCGGCTGGGGAATTTTGTTCAACCTGACCTTTGCTATCCTCGTCAGTGCGGTGACCCAGCCCGACAGGAAGGAATTCGCCAGGCGGTTTGAATTCCACAAATTCCTGCGCCAACATGCCGGCCTGCCGTCTGCCAAGAAGCACCTGAAACCCATCGGTTGGATTATTACGGTGTTGTGGTTTATCTTCGCTATCGGCCCGGGTGCGGTGATCGGCAACACAATTTTCGGTGATCCCAAGGCGCCGTCCACGTGGTTTCTTGGGATGCCGTCCATCTGGATCTGGCAGCTGTTGTGGTGGGCCCTCGGGTGTTATATGATGTATTTTCTGGCCTTTAAGCTCGAGATGTCCACGAATATCACTGGAGAGGTCGAGGTCTTGGCCGAAGATATCGGGGATGTTCGGGTCTCTGATGGAAAGCCTATTCCGGAGGTGGCCGGCTAGCTTCATGAAGAGCGGTTTGTTGAAATGGATAGCCCTGGCAGTGGTCTTGTGCCTCTGCCAGGGCTGTAACAGCCAGAAACGCCCTGAAGAAAAACGACAAAAGGCTTATAAGAAACTGTTGATAGAGGGGGCGGACCTCCTGAAACGGCAGAAATTCCAAGATGCCTTCGATATGTTCGACAGAGCTGTGACCAAGATGCCGGAAGCTGCCGAAGGCTATTTGAATCGTGGGATAACCCGGGTCCTGCTCAAAGAATACGAAAAGGCTGTGGGCGATTTCACGGAGGCCATCAAACGGGATGACAAGCTGGCCATCGCCTATGCCGACCGGGGGATTGCCTATGATCATCTGGGCCAGCAGAAAGAGGCCCTCTCCGATTACAAGAAAGCCCTTGCCATAGACCCCAACCAGATCAAAGGTCCCGGGTTTTTGGAGCGTTTCATGTACAAAAAGCCCAAAACCCCTGATGTAAGAGAGCGAGCGGTCTTTCTGGAAAAGACAATGCGTTCGAAAGACTCAAGAAATGACCCTTCCTGACATAACCCGCCGGATATTCTCTACGCACCATCCATTGTCCCCCGTGTTTTTTATTCTTCGCCTTGAAATTATTGTTCAAACCGTGGTAAATTAATAGTTTAAAATTCGCTGCCTTTTTGTTTACACTGGCCGGGTGCCGACAAATTTGTAATGGATGAACCATGACCAAGGTCCACGACATCAATGCTGTCGAATTCTTGCGAGAAATTATCCCGTTCAACAGCCTTCCCGAGGAGGTGATCCTGGAAATTTGCGACCAGCTCCGGATTCAGGAATTCCCGAAGGACAGCCTGATTTTCCAACAAGATGGCCCTCCCTGTGAATACCTTTACATGATCCGGCGGGGGGCGGTTATCAAGTCCGTGCAAAGGGACGGGGCCGATGTCTTGTTTGATTTCAGGACGGAAGGGGAGGTGTTCGGCAGCGCGTCACTCGTCGCAGGAACGGGCCCTGCATTCAGCGTCCGTGCCTATGAGGACACGGTATGCTACCTGCTTCCAAAGGCAGCCTTTGATGCCCTGATGCAAAACCACGTGGGGTTTCACGAGCATTTCGCGATACGGGTTTCTCGTCTTTCGGATCGGCTCAAAAAGGCCCAGTCTGGCATCTTTTCCCTGCCTTCCGGTTCCGATGTCCTGGTCTTGCAGGAAGGGAGGCCGTTATTTGGCGGGGTCTCAGCCGGTGAATTGATCAAAAGTAAACCAGTGACCTGTTCCCCGTACCATGAAGCGACTTACGTGGCCAAGTTGATGGCCCGCCACCAGATCGGGGCCGTGGTGGTGGTTGATTTGCGAAACCGGCCTCTTGGTATCGTGACCAAGACGGATATGACCAACAAGATCCTCGCGGCGGAAAAGACCGGGGCAGAACCCGTCAGAACCATCATGAGTGCACCGGTTATCGGGGTGTCACCGGAAGAGCCGGCCTTCAATGCCTTGCTCAAAATGGCCGGCAGAGGATTCCATCACGTGTGTGTCGTGGTTGGAGAGATGCTTCTTGGTGTGATTTCTCAGCACGACTTGATCACCCTCCAGGGGGCAGACCCACTGGCTGTGATTAATCGGATCGAAGCTCAAGACACACTCGATGGGCTCGTCGAGCCTGTTCAATCCCTGGACGCGCTCGTGGAACATCTTTTGGAGGCCGGCGTTGAGGCAAAACAAGTCGCGGGTTTTATATCGGAATGCAACGACCGTCTGACCCGCCGCATCATCGCGCTGTCCCAGGAGGCCATGCTGGAGGAAGGTCTGGGAGCGGTTCCGGGGCCCTATTGTTGGCTGGCCCTGGGCAGCGAAGGCCGAAAAGAACAGGCCCTGCGTACGGATCAGGATAACGCCATCATCTATGCGGACCCGGAACCCGGGTCGCAGGATCGGGTGCAAACGTATTATTTGGAACTTGGCCGACGCGTGGTCTCAGGCCTTGAACGCTGCGGATTTCCGCTGTGTAAGGGAGAAATCATGGCCAGCAATCCGCAATGGTGCTGTTCAGAGACGGCGTGGAGGACTTATTTTTCGAAGTGGATTAACGACGCATCCCCTGAGGATTTGAGGAAGTGCACGATTTTTTTTGATTTTCGCGGCCTGGAAGGGGTTACCGGGCTGGCCGACGGGCTCCGCGATTTCTTGCACGGTCAGATTGAGGCAAACCGGGCTTTCCTGAGACATTTAACCACGAACGCGCTGTACAACGGACCGCCGTTAGGGTTTTTGAGATCTCTTGTTGTGGAAAAAAAAGGGGTTCACAAGAACAAACTCAATTTGAAAATGAGCGGACTCGTCCCGGTAGTAGATGCCGTGAGGGTCTTTGCCTTGAGCCGAAACATTGACGCAACCAACACCCTGAAAAGGCTGGATCTTGTTCGTCGCAGCCACCTATTGTC
Source organism: Deltaproteobacteria bacterium (assembly GCA_019309245.1). GTDB lineage: Bacteria > Desulfobacterota > Desulfobacteria > Desulfobacterales. The sequence goes on from JAFDGP010000003.1 coordinate 7,699, forward strand.
CCATAACATGGCCGCAGATGTCCAAGAGGCCTTTAGTTTTATCATGCTGCTGCGGATGAACCGCCATTTGAGTCAAAAAAAACAGGACCTGGCCCCGGATGACTATATCAATCCGGAGGAATTGCCCAAGTTGCAGAAAAGGTCGCTGATTGAGGCATTTCATGTGATCCGGGACCTCCAGGGCGAAATGGCGGCCCGGTTCCCGGAGAGCCTGTAACCCCAGGGCCTGGTGGCTGGGCTTGCTTTTTGGGCCCTTGGCCCTGTATGAAAAAATAGCGGAGGGCTGGCCCGGTATCTCGCGGAAAGCTCTGGCCGTGGCCGACGGGGCGGCTTTGGGGCAGGATACGGTGCCGGCATGAGGGCGGAATTCTAAGGAATGTTATCATCAGACTGACGTGAAATACCGGAAGACACCATGGCGAAACTGTCGAAAAAGGAACGCGAGCTGGTCTGCCTGGAGCGTTTAAAAGCAACAGAGCGGGTAGCCAGCGAGATTGCCCATGAACTCAACACGCCCCTGGGCGGTATCCTGATGTACAGCCATCTGTTATTGGAAGATTTGGCGGATGACGATCCGAATCTTGAAAATGTTTTGAAGATCAACAAGTTGGCGCATCGCTGTAAAATGATTGTGCAGGGCCTATTGGACTTCGTCCACGACGACAAACCCAAATACGAACTCTTGCAGGTTAATGACATTATTCATGAGGTCTTGGGATTTCTAGAAGACCATGTATTGTTGCGGGGGATTCGTATTGAAATCCGGTCGGGGGCGAATCTTCCCAGAGTCCGCGGGGTGGCGGATAAGCTGGAACAGGTTTTTGTTAATTTAATTACAAATGCGGCACAGTCCATGGATGGCCGGGGGACGCTGCAGCTTCAGACCACCTTTGAGCCAAAGCTTGGTCGGATTCGTATTACGTGTTCGGACACCGGGTGCGGCATTCCGGAAGACGAGCTGGAACGGGTATTCGAGCCGTTTTTTACCACTAAGGGTGAGGGGGCTGGCATGGGATTGGGGCTTTCGATTTGTCATGGAATCGTGGAACAACACGGAGGCACCATTACGGTACAGAGCAAGTCGGGTGAAGGCACGGTGTTTACAATCCTGTTGCCGGCGGCTACAAGACGGTCAGACGAAATAGAGGTTCCCGCGGCGGCTCATAAGAGGGGCTGTCGGGCTTGCTGAAAAACCATTTTGAAAGAGGATTATGGAACGAACTTACGACATTTTGGTGATTGATGACGACGCGTTCATGCGGGATGCCTGTCATCAGGCGTTGTCCAGGAAAGGCCATACAACCGCCTTGGCAAAAAGCGGCAGGGAGGGATTGGCCCTGCTGGAGGAGTCTGCGTATGACCTCGTGTTGCTGGATTTGAATCTGCCCCGAGAGGATGGGTTGTTTATCCTGGCGAAGATCAAGGACATTGACCCCGATGCCGTGGTGGTGATGATATCAGGTCGCGGTTCTATTGAGACAGCGGTTCAGGCGATCAAGCTGGGGGCCTTTGATTTTATTGCCAAACCGTTTACACCGGAAGAGCTCATCAATTTGGTCTACAGGGCTCTGAGGAACCGAAGGGCCACCCGGGTTGGAAAGGGGCGGCGGCGTTATGCAGTGCGGAGGTCCAAACCCGTCAAGATCATCAGTCAGAGCGCGGCCATGGAAAGAGTAAAGGAGATGGTGGAGATGGTCGCTCCTACCGACAGCACCGTCTTGCTGGAGGGGCCGAGCGGCACGGGAAAAGGACTTGTGGCCCGAAAGCTCCATGAATTGAGCCCTCGCCGCAGCCGACCGTTTGTGGCCGTGGACTGTGGTTCCCTGGTGAAGACCTTGTTTGAAAGCGAACTCTTTGGCCATGTCAAAGGGGCCTTTACCGGGGCGGACTCGACCCAACAGGGCAAATTTGAAATGGCACGGGGCGGGACCCTCTTTTTTGATGAGATATCTAATATCAACCTGGAAATCCAGGCCAAGCTTTTGAAAGCAGTTGAAGAGAAACGGATTTCCAAAGTGGGGGATCATAAGGTTGTCGACGTGGATGTCCGGATTATCTCCGCGACAAACGGCAATCTCAAGAAGGCCATCTCCAAAGGGCTTTTTCGGGAAGACCTTTTCTTTCGTCTCAACGTGGTCTCCATTCATCTTCCCCCCCTAAGAGAGCGCGGAGAGGACATTCCGCTTCTGGCGGAACATTTCTTGAGAATTTCATGCAATGAGCAAGGAAAATCCATTGAAGGTTTTTCGCCGAACGCGATGAAAGCGCTTTGCCAGTACACCTGGCCGGGCAATGTTCGCGAACTTGAGAACACAGTGGAACGCCTGGTGGTCTTTGCTCAAGAAGACGTCATATCGACGCGGGACCTGGTATACTCGAACACCGTGCTTTCACGCATTGTGGATTCGGAACCGATCCGCCTGGAAGAGATGGAGCGGGAGCATATCACCAAGGTTTTGGCCAGCGTGAATGGAAACAAGACCCAGGCGGCCCAGTTATTGGGTATCGACCGCAAGACCCTCCGGATCAAGGTCAAAAAATATGGCATTGAGGAAACATCTGCTGCATGATTGGGGCATGGCTGCGACTAAATATAAGCTGAAGACTTGGGCAGCCCGTTGTTGAGCATTTCCTCGCACTCACAGATTTGACCCACTGTCCTTTGTCGCCTTTTTTGCCTTTTCAATGAGTTCCAGCAGGGAGGTGATTTTGTCTTTGGGCCGTTGGTGACAGAAATTCTCCCACTGTTCTTTGCTAAGTTTGTGTCTCAGATAGGCTTCGACGGGAAACAAGAGGCGCCAGCAGGCGATGGCGCGTGCGCAAGGGAACTTGCCCGCTTCCTGGAGACAGTAAGAAAAAGGGACAGGCCCGCCCAGCTTGGGGCATCTTGTTTCCAGGTCCTCGTAGGTTCTGTCGTCTTTTTTCATCTTATATCGCCGCGTGAAACCCGTGCTCGCACCCCAATGCCCGGGATCTGTGGGTGTGCCTGCCGGCTACGGCTTTGGCAACCCCTCAATTGCCTTGAGTGCCCGGGTGATGTCTTCTTCGGGCATCTCATATTTTATCAGCTTTCCGGAAAGATAGGCGTCATAGGCAGCAAGGTCCACCACGCCGTGGCCGCTCCAGTTGAAAAGGATCACTTTTTCTTTACCTTCTTCCCTGGCGCGTTGGGCTTCATCCACAACAGCCGCAATGGCATGATTGGTCTCCGGCGCCGGGATGAAACCTTCGCTTCGGGCCCAGTTTATCCCGGCCTCAAAGGTCTGGATCTGATCGTATGCCCTGGGCTCAACGATCTGTTCCTTGACCAGGTGACTGATGATTGGAGCCATCCCATGGTATCTGAGTCCACCGGCATGGATGGGTGCCGGCACAAAATCGTGTCCAAGGGTATACATGGCCAGAAGTGGAGTGGTCTGCGCCGTATCTCCGAAATCATAGGCATAGGGTCCCTTAGTCATGGTCGGACATGAGGTAGGCTCGGCCGCCACTACAGAGATTTCTTTCCCATTGATTTTATCCCGGACAAAGGGCAGACAAAGACCTCCGAAATTACTTCCTCCCCCGGCGCAACCGATCACCACGTCGGGATAGATACCGACCTTTTTCAGTTGCTTTTGGGCCTCCAGTCCAATGACGGTTTGATGCAATAATACGTGATTCAATACACTTCCCAGGGAATACCGGGCATCTGGATCACCTACCGCATCTTCAATGGCTTCACTGATCGCAATGCCCAGGCTACCCGGGGAGTCGGGATGTTCTGAGAGTATTTTTCTGCCTGCATGGGTCTGGTCGCTGGGACTGGGGATGCAGTTGGCCCCCCAGACCGCCATCATGAGTCCCCGAAAAGGCTTTTGCTGGTAGCTGACCTTCACCATAAAAACCCGGCACTCCAAGCCAAACATCTGGCAAGCCATACTCAGGGCACTGCCCCATTGACCCGCGCCGGTCTCTGTGGAGAGCCGTTTTACCCCAAAGGCCTTGTTATAATAAGCCTGTGCTACGGCTGTGTTGGGTTTGTGAGATCCTGGCGGGCTCACGCCTTCGTTCTTGTAAAAGATTTTGACCGGGGCATCCAGCAGCTTTTCGAAGTTTTCCGCCCGGCACAACGGTGATGGGCGCCACAACAGGTATTTGTCCAGCACCGCTTCCGGGATGTCGATCCATCGTTCGGTGCTGACTTCCTGTTCAATGAGATTCATCGGAAAGACTGGGGCCAGATCATCGGGACCCACCGGTTGTCCCGTTGCCGGGTGAAGGGGCGGGCTCATCGGCGAAGGCAGATCGGCCAGGACATTGTACCACCGAGTCGGAATTTCGCTGTCGTTTAAGAAAACTTTTTTCACCAGAGGCCTCCTTATTAGGAATTTTGACGTGTTTTCCGTCCGTCAATCGCGCATCGCGGACAGCTTTTCCGCTTTCCGGATGTCCGTTGATCGGTGCTGACAATCAACATTGGCGTTTCGAATGGGGGCAAAAACACAGGCGTCCACTGAGGCTTTGCCGTGCCCCCAAAATGTCATCTTAAGCCCGTGACATGGCAGCCATTGTTACCAGAGTGGGTGGTTGGTGTCAAGGACGCTGGATGGCCCGGATGCACTGGAGGGGCCGAGGTACCAGTGTCACAGGGGGTTGAATTTCGGGGTTGCTATGCAGCCTCTGGGCCGTGACGGCGTCACAGCGGGACCGAAGCAACGCCCTATATTGGCACGAAATTGGCATGATTGCGACTATCGGAATAATACTTGTTTGACAAAGAATATGGTATATGTTATGAGTAAATAAACTACTCAAGATAGGGTTTTTGTCATGAACGATCTGCTCTCCGGACTTATTGCCTCCAAAACACGGATCAAACTGCTGACGAAGTTTTTTTTCAATCCTGAAACACGCTCCTATCTGCGAGAGTTGGCCAAAGAATTCAACCTGTCAACCAATGCGGTGCGCGAAGAGCTCAATCAGCTGACCAAGACGCAACTTCTCAAAAGCGAACGCAACGGCCGACAGGTGCTCTACCAGGCCAATAAACAACATCCCTTGTTTCCGGAGCTCAAGTCGATGGTGGGGAAAGTCATGGGAATCGATCGCGTGATTGATGGGATCGTAAATCGGCTTGGAGATTTGGAACGGGCCTATCTGATTGACGACTATGCCCAGGGGAAGGATTCCGGCATCATCGACCTGCTGCTGGTAGGCAATATCGATCACTATCACCTCAACGATTTGACCAGGAAAACCGAGCGGTATATCCATCGAAAAATCAGATCCCTGGTGGTGAGCCGCGCCGAATATGATGCGTTGCTTCCACAACTGCGTAATCGGCCCCGGGTGCTGATCTGGGAGGCAGGAAAAGGTTAGGTTGGAAGGGGTCGGCGGCCGCCGAGCGTGGCAACGCAACTGGCTTGAGCAGGTATTAAACAGGAGAACGGTATGGACATACACGGCAAAAAATTTCTCGTAATCGGGGGGGCAGGGTTGATCGGCTCTCACGTGGTGGACGAACTGAGGGAAGAAGATGTGGCGGAGATCCGCATTTTTGACAATTTCACGCGGGGAAGGGCGGAGAATCTCAAGGATGCCTTAAGCGATGATCGGGTTAGAATATTTGAGTTGGGCGGTGAGTTGCTGCATCGGGATATCCTGAACGCGGCGATGGAGGGCATTGATGGGGTGTTTCATTTGGCTGCATTGTGGTTGCTGCACTGTCAGGACTTTCCTCGCTCTGCTTTTGAGGTCAATATTGGAGGGACCTTTAACGTGGTGGAGGCCATGGTCGCCAACGGTGTCAGACGACTGGTTTTCTCGTCTTCCGCCTCGGTGTATGGTGATGCCGTGGAAGAACCCATGACCGAGTCTCATCCATACAACAACACCAATTTCTACGGTGCGACAAAAATCGCGGGCGAGCATATTTGTAGATCCTTGTACCATCACTTCAAGGGTACGGACAGGCATTTCGACTACGTCGGATTGCGATACATGAATGTGTATGGTCCGCGTCAAGACTATCATGGTGCCTATATCGCGGTGATTATGAAGATTCTCGACCGGCTGGACGCGGGCCTTGCTCCGGTGGTCTACGGAGACGGATCCCAGGCCTATGATTTTGTTTATGTTCAAGACTGTGCCAGGGCCAATGTCTTGGCCATGCAGGCGCAGACCACTGATACCTTTTACAATGTGGGAACGGGCAAAAAGACGACCATCAAAGAGCTGGCTGAGATGATTGTGGAGGTCAGTGGTTCGAAGTGTAAAATTCAGTATGAACCCGGCGGCCAGACCTTTGTGAAAAATCGGGTGGGTTGCCCCAAAAAGGCGGAACAAGAGATCGGCTTTAAGGCACAGACATCCTTGGAAGAAGGCCTCAAGCGCCTCATTGCCTGGCGAAATGCCCACAAGGCGGAGGTGGCGCAACGTCGGCACAGAACCAGAGGCCAGTGGTAAGCCTGTGGTAGGGGAACCGTGATCGCATGAAAAAAATACCGCTCATACGACCTTATATTACACAAGAGGTCAAGCAGGCCGTGTGCGATGTGCTTGAAAGCGGCCATCTTACGGAAGGTCCGATGACACAGGCCCTGGAGCAGGCGTTTAGGGACTACATCGGCTGTGGGTACGCCATCGCAGTGACCTCCTGCACCACGGGCCTTGAAACCGCGCTCAGGGCTATCGGGATCAGCCCCGGGGACGAAGTGATTGTCCCGGACTATACGTATCCGGCTACGGCTTGTGCGGTGAGAATTGTAGGGGCGACAGTGGTGATTGTAGATGTCGATCCTGAAACCATGTTGATTGACTATGACGCTATTGAAGGGGCGATAACCGACCGGACCAAAGCCGTAATTCCGGTGTCGATTTTCGGAAACCCTCTGGACTATGACCGCTTGAACCGGATCAAGGAGCGATTCGGGATCATTATTCTGGAAGACGCGGCGTGTTCCATCGGTGCCCGATATCGCGGGGTGTGCGTTGGAAACCTGGCGGACATCTCGGTCTTTAGCCTGCACCCGAGAAAATTCATCACCACGGGCGAAGGCGGCATAATTACGACCAACAACAAGGCCTGGGCCGAGTGGATTCAGTCTTATAAACATTTTGGTATGGGAAAGGCCGATTCACGTTTGAAGGCGCAGTTCAAACGTATCGGCACCAATTACAAGCTCAGTGATATCCAGGCGGCCGTGGGATTGGTGCAGATGAGGCATATTGAGGCACTTCTGGAAACGCGCATCAGGCTGTCTGAACGATACCATGAATTCCTGGAAGGCAGCCCCGGAATTTCCATTTCCCGTGTCACAGCAGGCGGGAGGCACTCCAGGCAATCGTTCTGTGTTTTTGTGGGAAATCGAGACGGGGTCATGACAAGGCTCAGGGAACAGAACATTGAAGTTCAAATCGGCACATACAGCCTTTCGCGACAGGCGGCATTTTCTCCAAGCAGCGTTTGCCGAATCGTTGGAGACATGGCTGGCAGCCTCTGGGCCTTTGATCATTGTCTGACCCTGCCATTGTTCGAAGGGCTGGCCGCGGAGGATCAACAATTTGTTGTTGCACGTCTTTTGGAGGCGATGGAAGCCGTGTGACGCAGGGCGGAAGCTTGCGAATTGGCTCCCGGACGATTCAGCTTAGGGCGGATGCGGTCTCTTGGACGACAGCTGTCGAATTGGTTCTTGTTTGAGGAAATGATAGCTCGTGTGCGGCATTTGCGGAATATTTAATCTCAACGGTGAGACGGCGTCTCCGGCGGTGCTTCGCCGGATGACCAATGCCATCGCACATCGTGGCCCGGACGGGGAAGGCTTTTTTTTCGATAGCTTCATTGGATTGGGACACCGCAGGCTTGCAGTGATTGATCTGACCAGAGCTGGCCATCAGCCAATGCTCTCACAAGACGGTCAATACGCCTTGACCTATAATGGCGAGATTTACAACTTCCAGGAACTGAGAAAAGAGCTCGAGGACCTGGGATACCGTTTCCGATCCCGAACGGATAGCGAAGTTGTCCTGTACGCCTACGTTGCATGGGGACCGGAGTGCGTTGAACGCTTTAACGGCATGTTTGCATTTGCCCTTTGGGACAAGGCCCGGGTGGAACTGTTTGTTGCCAGAGACCGTTACGGCATTAAACCCTTGTACTATACCTTGTCCGGGCCAAGTTTTATATTCGCGTCCGAGCAAAAGGCCATCCTGGAGCACACGCGGGTATCGCGTGCGGTGGACCTGGAAGCGCTACTGGAATATTTCACCTTCCAGAATCTTTTTACCGACAGGACCCTGCTCAAAGGCATTCGGCTCTTCCCGGCCGGATGTTGGGCAAGAATTCCCCTGGGCAATTCGGGCACAGGGTCTGCTGCATTGAAGATCCATCGGTACTGGGACTTCGACTTCCGCGATCCTGAGCGTCCGGCCTCCGAGCGGGAGTACATCGAGGAACTTGACCGACTTTTTCAACAGGCCGTCAAGCGGCAATTGGTGAGCGATGTGGAGCTGGGATGTTATCTGAGCGGGGGGATTGATTCTGGATCCATCACGGCCGTTGCATCCAGGGGGCTGCCGTATATTAAGACATTTACGTGCGGCTTTGACTTGCACTCCGCATCGGGGCTGGAGTTGGGATTTGACGAGCGAAGAAAATCGGAACGGCTGTCCTATCTTTTTAAGACTGAACATTATGAAATTGTTTTAAAGGCCGGCGATATGGAACGCGTTTTGCCTGAAGTGGCGTGGCACTTAGAAGAGCCTAGGGTTGGCCAAAGTTATCCAAACTATTACATCGCGCGTCTGGCCAGTAAATTTGTAAAAGTTATCCTGGCCGGGACGGGAGGAGATGAGCTCTTTGGGGGATATCCCTGGAGGTATTACAGAGCGACCGAGAGCGCTGGATTTGAAGACTATATCGATAAACACTACAGATATTGGCAGCGGCTGATTCCAAACCGCATTCTACGTAAGGTATTTAAACCCGTCTGGAAACAAGTGGAGCATGTCTGGACAAGAGATATCTTTCGGGATGTATTTCTGAAGTGCCCCCAGAAAATCACAAAGCCGGAAGATTATATTAACCAATCTTTGTATTTTGAAGCGAAGACTTTTCTCCATGGCCTGCTGGTGGTCGATGACAAGCATAGTATGGCTCATGGGTTGGAGGCACGGGTCCCCTTTCTTGACAATGATCTTGTGGATTTTGCCATGCAGGTGCCCGTCAGGTTGAAACTGAAAAATCTTACAGATTTGATTCGTCTCAACGAAAATGAGCCCGGCGCGTATGGAAGCAGGAGAAACGAGAAGGCAAGAGATGGCAAGCTGGTTTTGCGAAAAGTCATGGAGCGCTATGTTCCACAAGAGATTGCCAGAGCCCAGAAGCAGGGGTTTTCGGCGCCTGACGCTTCCTGGTTTAAGGGCGAGAGTATCGAATATGTACGTAAGGAACTCATGACGGATGACGGTCCGATTTATGACTATCTGGATCGGGAGGCGGTCCGTGGAATCATAAATGATCACTTAAGCGGGAAAAAAAATCGGCGCTTGGCAATTTGGTCATTTCTGAATTTTCAATGGTGGCTGAGAAGATTCATTTTGCAGTCTGACGTACAGAGCGATTTGGCTTCATTTGGGTGAGAACAAATACAAATTACAGATATCTTGGTCGATAAATGGCTTTTTGCTCGGAGCGGCATGTGAAGGTAGGATTTGTTTCGGACGCTCATGGGAACCCGCATGGCCTTAAAGTGTGTTTGGAGCATCTGCGAAGATTGGGCGTTAAAGATGTCTATTTCCTCGGTGATGCCGTGGGGTATTTCCCTGATGCCCAGAGAACTATCGACCTGCTTGAGGCGGAATGTGTGGCCTGTCTGATGGGAAACCACGAGGCAATGCTTTTGGGGGACCTCCCTGTAGAGCCGGGACATGATAGGGTTGCAAAGATTACGGAGACACGAGAACAAATTGGAAGTTCCTATCTGGAAAAAATAAGATCTTGGGAGCGTTTCAAAAAAATCGAGTTAGATGGCAGGGATATACTTTGCGTTCATGGCAACCCTTGGGACCCTTTAAACGGCTATGTGTATCCAGACTCAGACATTCAAGGATTTTCAGAGATGCCCTTTGACGCGTTTTTCCTCGGACATACGCATCGGCCGTTCATTCGCAAAGTGGGAGCATCCATAGTAACAAATGTGGGTTCATGTTCGTTACCGCGGGATCAGGGAAACCTGGCGTCTTGTAGTGTCTATGACAGCACTGAGGATACGGTACAGGTCTTAAGAGTACCGTTCGATAAAGATAAAATTATAAGGTTGTACGGCAATTGGGTCAGCTCGGAGGTTAGAGACACGCTCCTACGACAAGCTGACAAAGAAACGACGGGAGATATTGTCGAGAAGTTGCCATGAGAACGAATATAGCTGTTATGGTTACAGGAATAGGTGGCGGCGGACATGGAGAGCAGATTTTGAAGGCGTTGCGCATGAGTCCGACTTCATATGAGATTGTCGGATGTGATATGTCTCCGTTAAGCAAAGGCCTCATGGAGGTTGACCATGCCTATGTGGTGCCGCCGGCCTCTGATTCGGCGTATGTGCCGCGACTTCTTGATATCTGCGGGAAACATCACGTGAAGGCCGTTTTTCATGGCTCAGAAGCGGAACTTGTCGTCATGAGCAGGGAAAGAGATAGATTTCGGAAAGCGGGTATACTGCTTCCGATAAACCCAAAGCGGGTCATAGATCTGTGTATGGATAAATGGGAGACGGCGAAATTCTTGGTGCAGAATGGTTTTAATTGCCCAAAAACCGTCCGAGTAGTTAGCCGGGATGACCTGAAGGAAATCGAGTTTCTACCTGCTGTTTTAAAACCATCGACCGGCACAGGGGGGTCGTTTAATACCTTTTTGGCCCAGACCCGCCGGGAATTGTTACTGCTCGGAGAATATTTATTAAATTACCAGAATAACTTTATCGTACAACAATACATGGGAAGGCACGATGCAGAGTACACGGTTGGTGTTTTACTTTCCATGGAGGGACAACTGATCAATTCGATTGCTGTGAAAAGAAACCTTGATGCCAGCTTGAGCGTCCGAATGAAGGTCAGGAATCTGACAGGAGATTCAAGCCTGGGCTCGATTCTGGCGATCAGCAGTGGCATTTCGCAGGGAGAGATAAAGCGGTTTCCGGAGGTGACTTCTTTTTGCGAGAAAATCGCGGTTCGTTTGGGATGTCGCGGGGCGGTTAATTTTCAGTGCCGGCTGGTCGACAAGACGCCGTACGTGTTTGAGATCAATCCCCGATTTTCCGGAACCACCTCGCTCAGGGCAATGGTGGGTTACAATGAACCCGATATCTTGATTCGGATGCATGTGCTTGGGGAAAACCCGAAACGCTGGTTCCATTACAGGGATGGAGTAATTTTAAGAGGGTTGCAGGAGTCGTTTGTCGAGATTGGAGAGCAAGAACTTTTGAGATGATTAGACAGGGTGCCTTGGAAGATATAGAGATGGAGGCGTATGAATGTGCGGTTTGTGGATCAAGGGACCTGGAGCCTCTATATCCATCGGGCTATCAGGGAATGGGGGTCTGTTCCGATTTCAGGTTGATAAATGGCGTGAGAGTCGAAAACAGAATATGTCGTCAGTGTGGATTGATTTTCAACGCCGAGGGTATACGGGGCAATACGAAACGCTTTTATAACGCTACTTATAGCTTAATGCGATTTAAAGACGATGCCGCGATCAGACATTTTTCGGAAACGAGGCAGATTTCCCAGGCAGAGCAGACCCGCGATGTGTTTTTCAGGCTTTTGTTTCCAAAGAAAAAGGGCAGGCTCCTTGAAGTAGGGGCCGGCAAGGGAGATTTCTTGAGGTGTTGCCGCGAAGCGATCTCCGGGTGGCGCATTACCGTATTGGAACCCGGGGAATCTTTTTCATACCTTGTTCACAAACTTAGAGGTGTCGAGGCTCATCGTAGCGATTATAAAGATTACGATATTGAAAAAGGCACCTACGATATCATTGTTGCCCTGGGAGTTCTGGAGCATGTGGAGAACCCTCTTGATATGCTTCAATGGGTTCATAGAGGATTAAATGACGGTGGCGCCGTGTTCCTGCGTGTTCCAAACTTCGAGAAGAACCCGAATGATCTGTTTTGCGTGGACCATTTGTCAAAACTTACGGTAGCCACCTTACATGGGCTTGCGGAGAAAGCGGGGTTTGCGGTTATGGACGTCGAAAGTGCAGGGGTGCCTGTTTTTGCAGTACTGAAAAAAGAAAAAAGAGTTATGCCCAACGACGATGAGCACACCTACAACACAAACATGAAAATCGCGGGTGCGAATGCTGTTTTTGCCGAAAGGGCCATCAAAGCGATTCTTAAAGCGAGAGAGACCGCCGCTCGAAAGAGGGAGCCTTTCGGCATTTTTGGCCTGGCAATGTCTGGAATTTTTGCACCGATTTTTAGTGGATTCAGCCCATCCGATATTGCGGCTTATATAGACGAAAACAAGAGTTTCTGGGGGTTGAGAATCCATGGCAGGCCTGTGGAAGGGCTGGGCGCGATCGAAGAAAAGAAGATTCGCCATATTGCCCTTACGATTAGCCCCGTATATGTGAAGCAGGTCAAAGAAAAACTGAGTAGGTTTCGGGGATTAACTGTGTATGTTCCATAGGTCGAACGGAGAGAGACAACTCCGAGGGGAAAAGCCGTCAAATAAGATGATTGTATTAAGCTTCGACAGTGATTGGGCGCCTCAATTTGTAATAGATTACGTCGCGGGAAAGCTGGAGGCAGCCGGTGTTAGCGCAACGTTCTTTCTGACATCACCTTATGTTATGCATGATCGTGCCGATATTGAAATAGGAATTCATCCGAATTTTATGTCTGATTCTACCCAGGGCAATACCGAAAATGAGGTTCTGACCACGTTAAAACGTTGGCATCCCAGTGCCCTGGGATCAAGGTCCCACCGATTCTATTGGCACAGTAATCTCTCGGACAGGTTGGCTGACAGTGGGATCTTATATGACAGCTCCATATTCATGCCTTATCAGTCCTTTTTGATGCCTTTTAAGGTGGGCCGCATAATGCGAATTCCTGTTTGGTGGAGTGATGGCTTACATCTGCTCAGTGAAATGCCGTTTAGGGTCTCGGAGCTGCCGAACTTGGAAAAGCCCGGACTGAAGGTTTTTAATTTTCATCCTATTCATATTTACCTGAACACAAGAAGCCCAAACGGATATCGCGAAAAGGTAAAAATGATCAATCCCCTTTTTGAGGCGGACCCGGAAGCGCTTTTAAGGCTTAAAGAAAACGGATTCGGCATCGGGACTCTATTTGCCGATCTTCTGGAATATGTGGCCAGACAAGATGATAACTCAATGAGGCTAAAGGAGATATGCCGAAGCGGCTGGTGACAAGAGGACGTTATGTTTGATATTGGCGAGGAAAGACGGATCAATAAGGCCATACTTGAATACATTGATTATTATTCTTTGAATCTTGAGCATCTGGTTGTGTATACCGAAGTCGGCTCCGGTTATTATCAATTCACGCCCATGATTTGTGTCATTGCAGGGGCCCAGAAGGTCTATGCAGTGACAAGAGATTCCAATTGGGGGAAGGCCGATGAGATCAAAAAGGCCACCTATGACATCATAAACCGATGGGACCTTCGTGATTGCGTCGAAGTAGTAGAGGAAAAAAAGGCGAAAGATGTTTCAAAATGCGACATTATAACGAACCTGGGTTTTGTGAGGCCTATCGATTCGGAAATGATTTCGTGGATGAAAGCGACTGCGGTGATTCCATTGATGTGGGAAGCATGGGAATTCAGACCCAACGAGATCGACATGTCGGCGTGCAAGAAAAGAGGAATTCTTGTCCTGGGAACAGATGAGCACAAAAACAGCTTTATCAAATATGCGGGCTATGTTGTTTGGAAGCTTCTCTTTGAAAGTAACATTGAGATTTTCAAGAATAGGTTTTTGGTCATGAGTTCGGATCCCGTAGCCAGAGTGATTAATGAGCTGTTTTACAATAACGGGATTGATTTCATGTGGACGTCTTTTCACGAAAATATACAAGGAAAATACAGGCCGTTCCATATTGATCGTCATGATCGGAGCACGCTGTTGGACTTTATTTCAAGGTGCGACGCGGTGATCTGTGATGAAAAAGTATTCGATCGGCCCCTTATCCACTCTCGCGGCCTCATAACGCCTGAGGACCTGAAGGAAGCCAATGATTCGATTGTTGTTATTGTTAGAAGTGGGGTGATTGACCACGAAGGACTAAGGCGGTGCGGAATCCGAGTCTATCCCGAAACACAAGTACCTTTTGGATATTCCACAACGTGTTCATATGCTCTAGGGCCACGACCTGTCATTGAGCTCCATGTCGCAGGTTTGAAAGTCGGTGAAGCGATGGCCCGTGCTCGGTTGGCCGGACTTGGTGTGGTGGAAGCCGCACGCCAGGCAAGGCAACAATCGCTCGCGCAGGACTTTGAAGGAGATCTGGCATGGATAAAAGACCTCTGATCCTGCCGGACTTTTTGATCATCGGCTCCGGCCGTTGCGGGACTTCTTTCCTTTATGAATGTTTGAAACAACACCCCGAGATCTACCTGAAAGATTCCAAGACTCCCGAACCACATTTTTTTCTGAGAGACAGTGAATACGAAAAAGGGCTAGCCTACTATTCAGAGAAATACTTTTCCAGATGGCGTGGAGAAAAAAAAGTGGGAGAGGCCTCGGTAAACTATCTGTTTTTTGAGCGTGCTGCGGCGCGAGCACACCGTGACATCCCGGATGTGAAACTGATTTGCATGGTCAGAAACCCGATTGACAGGATCTTTTCGGCCTACTGTCGATCCGTTGAAACGGGCTGGGAAGATTTGAGCTTCGAGCGTGCCCTGGACAAGGAACAGGAGCGGACCCAAAACCCACCGGACGAATACCACCGGCAATTCGAGCCCAGGGCCTATACGAAAAAGGGATTCTATCTCCGCCATATCGAAATGTGGTTGAACTATTTCGATCGAAGCCGGTTGTTCGTAGGTGTTTTTGAGGAGATGGTCCGTTCCCCAATGGCCGTGATAAAGGAAGTCTTTCGCTTCTTGCAGGTGGATGAGGATTTTGTGCCGATTTTCCCGCGTCGAAAGGTGAACGCATCGGCCCTGCGTGATGAAATCAAAATGAATCCTGAGACCAGACGGGCTCTGAAAACCATGTTTGAGGCTGAGAACAAGAGATTGGCCAAATTCCTCGGGCGTTCCCTGGATATCTGGGAAAACTGAAAACGCGTATTGTTCTCAATGCGTAAGCCGCAACTTCAAATGGTTTTCTTAAGAGGGTAAACAGTGCTGATTGGGTGGGTTTTAGTCCATGGTATTTGAAATAGCAGCAATAATGGGGTTGGCGTTTTGCACACGGTTTTTATTCCTGTGTTCCGAAACATCGGACTACTATGTGCACCTGTGGCTTATCAAGCTTTTCAAGCAAGGAATTTCTCTAAGAAAAAAGGAGGTCAAAAACGCACTAAACAAAGGGATTATAGGGGCACCACCACTTCCTTATTGTGTTATTGCAAAATTTCCGGAGAGATACTGGATTCCCATCGGACTCATTGGAAATATCGTCTATGATGTGGTGACTACATTGGCTTTTTACGTGATGTGCAGGGCGATTCTGGGCAGTGCATCACAAGATGTTCTCGGATGCAGTGCAGCCTTTGTCACCACATTGCTTTATACTACTACCCCGATCCTGCACCCCACAACTGCACGGCTCAAAACAATCGGGGCCAGAACACTGGGGAACCTTTTTTGTTTTCTGTATTTCACCTGCCTGGGATATTTCATGATTGCCGGTGACGGCAGGACGCTGATAGGATGCGGGGTGTTCGGCCTGCTCATTGTATTGTCTTCCAAGTTTGCGCTTCAGGTGCTGGTGTTTCTGTCGCTTGGGTTGTCCGCGTTTTATTGGAGCGTTTGGCCGATATTGGTGTGCATGGCCGTGCTATTGACTGGTGTCCTGATCGTGCCCCTGGGGGTATGGGAGTACCTGAAGACAAGACTGTATCACTTCAAATGGTACTGCAAAAAACTTCCGGGAAGAACTATTGATGACAGGAACTCTTTTCGTATCCTTTTGGCTCTTCCCCGGCTTTTTTTGACAAATCCGGCCCGGAGCATTCGTTTCGTGTTTGACAAATGCACGCCGGTGATATTGCTCTATTCGGTGCCTGTGTTGCCGTTTGTCTTGTACTGGGCATGCTTTTCACCTACAGATGTTCGCATCACACAAAGCCCCGTGCTCTATTTTTGCTTGGCGATCACGCTAACGGCTCTCGCCGTGTTCGTGCTCACATCCACAAGGCCGTTCCTGTTTCTGGGGCAAGCGGAAAGATATTTTGAATATGCACTTCCGGCTGCCATGATCATTTTTTCGAGTGTGTGCATCAACAGCGGATACATTGCATTAATGGTATATATGGGCGTTTTCAACATCGTGTTTGTGTTGCTGGGCTTTATTTACAGCAATCATCGGGCATATGCAGCAAAGTTGGCACGGGAGCACGAAGAGTCGTTTGAGATGTTAATCGAATACCTCAAGACATGCGGGTTGCACAACATCGCTACAGTTCCCACAAAACTCAGCAACAAGCTGGCTACATATCTACCGCAAGATTACAGGTTTTACTTCTACAATATCCATGAAAAAGGACGTGGATTGAACCATATCCTGGAAAATCATATCGCCCATCATCTGTTCCATCCGGATCTGAAAAGGATCGGGAAAAAATTCCAGATAGAGCTCGTCGTCGTCATGAAGGAAGCCCTGGAGTTGTACCCGATCTACGGCTATCAAAAGCCTTTTGGGGGGTATGAAAAGCGATACGAAAACGACCGTTATGTGGTTTTTGGAACCTGACGACATGATGGCCTTTCGGGTCTTAGACACCGCTTTTGAAACAATGATGTGGGAGCAGAACACGGAAAGTCTTGGTGTTGGGACGATTCCGAGGATGGAACGGGATATTTAGCTGTAATGATGTCAAAAAAGAGGCTCGCATATCTTGGTGGAATCTATTCGATCGGCTCATTGTTTGAGAACAGCCTTGCGTTTTTTTTCATCCCCATCTACACGGCCTATCTTGGTACTACGGATTATGGGATTATCGGCCTGATGTCAGTGGCTGTGGGGTTGATGTCAAAATTAATCGCTCCTCCGGTCATCAGCGGGTTTTCCCGACACTATCATGCCCCGGAATATATGGAGAAAAAGGGTCTTGTCTTGTTCAACAGCTTCTTGTTTTTGGTTGCTGGAGCGCTTTTTCTTGCCATCGTTCTTTATCAGGCCAAAGGCTCGGTGAGTGCGATTGTTCTGGACGATCCTGCTCTTGAACATATTGTTGAGACCTATGCAGCGATCCTGTTCTTCTTGCCCCTTTCAGAGTTTATGCTGGCCCTGTTGAGGCTGGAGGAACGGGCGGGATTGTTTGTTGGAATCTCGTGGCTAGCGCTCATTTACGGGCAACTGGCCGGCCTTGGGTTCACGGTCTTGTGTGTTTTTCCCGTATTGTGGCGTCGTTGCGTGCCAAGGCTTTCATTGATGGTTTTAGCGCCTTTACTCCGGTACGGTTACCCGATGATCCTGCAAGGATTTGCAGTCCTGCTTATTCAGAGCGGTGACCGATATGTACTCAGAATGTTTTCCAGTGTAGCCGTTGTCGGGTTGTATAGTTTTGGGTACAAGTTTGCCGGTGTGATGAACATTGTCATGGTCGCACCTCTTAAATACGCCCTCCAACCGATCGTTTTAAAGCAGGAAGCAACGCCGGCCAGGCTCAGGGCGTTTGTCAGCACCAGCTGCACCTATTGTTACCTGGCGGGAACGCTATTGTGGCTGGCGGTTACGCTGTTTGGAAAGGATGCCCTGAATCTCATGGCCAGGTCTGCCGAGTTTCGCAAAGCCTGGGTTGTTGTGCCGATCATTGCCTTTTGTCTTTTGCAACACGGCATGGGAAATTTCTTCAACTGGGGCCTCACCATGGCAAAAAAACCCTACCATATCAGCGTAAATGTGGCAATCGCAGCTGGGGTCAACATTGCGTTAAATTTCGTTCTGGTTCCCGTTTTGGGAATCATTGGGGCCGCAGTCGCAACACTGATATCATATGTGATCTGGAACGGATTGAAGATTCACTATTCTGCGAAATTCTACGATTTGCATTTTGAAATCGGACGCATTTTACATATCACGCTGATTGGTCTCTCATTGTATGCCCTTTCCATGGTGGCTGCGTCCACCGCGTCGTCTTTGTTGAATATCCTGGTGAGGATCGTCATTATCTTGGCCTATTTGCCGGTGTGTTTCCTTACTGGTTTTTTTTCTGTCGAGGAAAAAGCGTATTTCCGAGAGTTCGCAGAATTGGTGCGGCGCTGCGGGTTGAAGCAGGCCATTGTCAAACATCAAGGCCTCTGAAAATGAAGCAAGTCGCTTTTCTATGTTACATAAACCGGTCCGGTTCAACGTTTTTGGCCAAGTTGCTGGATGAATACGCGCAAATCGGCGTAACCCCGGAGGCCCGAATTCCCGACGGTATCGCCTATGGTGGGCCGGTACGGCTTAACGGCAGATCCGATCTGGAGAGGTTTATGGATCGCCTGTATGCTGACTATAAGTTTCGGGCTTGGGGGATCTACCGGGACCGGTTGAAAGAACGAATTTCCAAGCAGGGGTTTCCCGTGGCAGCACCCGTATTGTTGCCGGTGATTTTGTCGTGCTATTTTAAAGAGAGTTTGCCACACACGGTAATATACAAATGTTCGTATATCCGGCATTTGGAGGCCGCCTCCAAGGTGTTCCCGGAGGCAAAATTTATTGTTCTTATCAGAGATCTTCGGGCGGTATATAGTTCTCAAAAAAGATCCATCGACAGTACGAGCGGCAGACCCATGGCCGATAATCCCGTCACTCTGGCGGCTCTTTACAATCAGATTCAGGGGGCTATTGAAAGGTTAGGAACACGGGCTCACATTTGTGTTGTACGATATGAAGACCTTGTGGCGGATACCGAACAAACATTAAAACGGTTGCTCAAATTTTTGGGTGTAGATCCCAAGAAGACGAAGGTAGGCACAGGCACAGACTATGTAGATAAGATTGTACCCGAACAGAAGCACCTGCATTCGCATGTCACGTCTCCACCTATACCACAGAGAATTGATGCATGGAGGCACGAACTGAGCCGGCCGGAAATCCTGACCCTTCAAAAGGTGTCTCAGGATCAGCTGATAAAAAATGGATATGCCTTGATCCCGATGGGGGACTGGGGCTTTTTAGATCATATCTTCTATGGCTGGCAGTGGATTAGACATTATAGCCGGTTCTTGAGGCAGCTGGGCGTTGCGGTCAGGATGGCCTGGCATGAATCCAATGGGTTAAAGCGCGGCCGAGTGGATCTGATCGCCCCGAACCTTTGGCGTAACCTTTGTGCCGTGGGTCGGCGGTTGCGTCCGGGAGGCAGATGAGTCGATTTGTTATGCCGATCAGGTATGTGCCAGGCCCAGGGAAAAAAAGACCCCACGCCATTGCTGTGCTACTCTCTCACATGTGCTTTTTGAAAGAAGCTCTGCGGCCGCCGCACGGGCCTTTTCGGACATACTCAGACGCAGTGACCGGTCCTGGAGCAACCGATGCACGGCCGCCGTTGCCGAGCGAACATCGCCGGTATTAACAAGAAAGCCATTGTCTCCGTGCTTGACCAGATCGGGGATGTCGCCGACCTTAGTTGAGACCACAGGTACACCGGCAGCCATGGCCTCGACGAGAACCATCGGCAGCCCTTCCCAGCGGCTGGTCAGCAAGAAAACCCGGGCTTGGGCGTAGTGTCTGTCCAGGGGCTCTCCATAAAGGGGGCCTGTAAATTCGACGTCGCTATCAATGCCCAATCGTTCGGTCAAGCGACGGATGTGGCAATTGGGCTTGTCGCCGACCATGACTGCCCTGACTTTTCCTCTGTGGCGCTTCACCTCCGCCACAGTTTTAAGCCATGCGCCGATATTTTTGTAGCCTGCCAGAAACCCAACGTACAATATGTCGATGGATTTCGGCACAGCGGCCACGGGACGTGGTGGCTCCCAGACGTTTTGAGGCACGAACAGGATCTTGTTTGATCCGTGTGTTTTGGAAAACTGATTGAGCGTGGTGTGTCCTCGAAAGCCGATTGCCTGTGCTTTCCGAAGGGCCCACCTGCACAAAGGGTTCTTTTCGATCCATGCCGGGTCCGTAATGGTCAGCTGTACAACGGGCCTGCTTCCCAACAGCCCGGCCACC